>JAJBTL010000270.1:7869-13594 GCA_020860865.1 Planctomycetota bacterium
ACCGGCGCCGAAGCCACGGATGGACATTCCCGGCCGCAGGTCGATTTTTTCAACCGCCGACGCCTGGCAATAAATGACGCCGGGGCAACCGGCGACGGTCAGGTACCAACTGCCCGGTTCGCCGCCGGGGACGATTTCCACCTCGCCCTCGATTTCGAGAATGACTTCGCGGCCCTGGTCTATTTTCTGGAGCGGCGTGTGGCTGAATTCGCGCAAGAGGAGCGCCGCCTTGACCCGGGCCGGCGGTCCCGGATCGGCGATGGGTTCGTCGTCCGGCATTTCGTAGAGGCGGTCCAGGAGGCGTCCTGCTTCCGGGTGGCCGCTCCGGTCGGCCAGGGTCAGCCATTCCCGGGCCCGGCCGGCGTCCTTCCCGACGCCGATGCCTTCGGCATAAAAGCAGCCCATGAAATACTGCGATTCCATCATGCCCCGGTGGGCGGCCTGTTCATGGAGGCGGGCGGCCCGGGTGTAATCCCGCGCCACCCATTCGCCGTTCATGTAGGAATTGGCGAGGTTGAAAATGGCATATTTGTCGCCGTAACCGGCCCCAAGCGAAAACCAGAGAATGGCCCGCTCCGGATCGGCCGGCACGCCCTGCCCGTTCCGGAACATGACGCCAAGCTTGTTGCAGGAGTCGCCGGACCCTTGTTTCGCCGCCAGGGTAAACCAGCGGAGCGCCTCGGCGTAGTCCTGTTTAACCCCGCCGACGCCGGAGTAATAGGCAATGCCCAAATCCGCCTGCGCTCCTCCGAGTCCGGCCTGGGCAGCGAAGCGGAGCCAGCGTTCGCCCTCTTCCGGATTCGGGTCGAGGCCCTCACCGGCCAGGAGCGTCCGGCCGAGGTAATAGGCCGCTTCGGCCGAACCGCGTTCGGCCGCGAGCCTGAGCCAGACGAGGCTTTCCTCCAGAGCCTGCTGGCCGAAAGCGCCCTAGTACAGCGCTTTCCCGTATTCAAAGCCGCCGCGTTCGTCGCCGGCTTCGGCCGAGCGCCGGAGCCAGTCCTCTGCTTCGCCCTGATCGATGCGGCCGGCCGACCCGTTCAGGAGGGCGAGGCCGTAGAGACACTGCATGGCGGCATCGCCGGCTTCGGCCCGTTCCCGAAGAAAACGCACCTGGGACGGCTCCAGTGACGGCGGCAGGTCGAGCGCCTTACTGACATCCGGAACCATGTCGTCCGCCGCCGGCGCCGCGCCCGCCGCCAGAACGGAAAAGATCACCACCGCCAGAACGGCGACGCCGTTCCGCTGAACCCGTGCCATCATGCTTGACTCCCGGGAAAGCCCGTCTTTTGCCGGGCCGATGTGAATATATGGTTGATTGCCCCCGCCCAGTCGTTCAACGTTGGTCGAAAAAAAGAGCGCCCGCACTGAGCGGACGCCCTCAAGTATACACGTAAATCAGGTGCGATTCCAGACCGGCCCCGGGTTTACGGACGGAACGGTCCGATGTCATTCCGTAATGCCGTATCGGGCATTGACCAACGCTACTATTTTAATACCGTTCCACCTTCCGGAGCCAGCCTTCCGGCGCCGGTTTCCGGCCGATCTGCATGTTGCTGTAATAGTCGTAGAAAGCGCGGGAATAGTCGCCGATGTCGCCGGTGCCGACGGTGATTTCACTGCCGTCCTCAAGAAGGTAGCTGCCGACCGGGCTGATGACGGCGGCGGTGCCGAAACCGCCGGCTTCGATGATGTCGCCGGACTTGACGCCGTTCAGGAAGTTGTCGAGGCGAATCGTCTCCTGCCGGGCCTTGATGGACACCGGGAGCCCGGACATGCCGGCCAGTTCGAGGACGGACTGGGAGGTGATGGATTTCAGGACCGAATCGTTGAAGGTCGGGATGACGAAGGTGCCGTCCTTCTCGACATGGTAGTGGTTCATGGTTCCGACCTCTTCCAGGGTCTGGTTGGTGGCGTCGAGGTAAAGGACCTGGGCGCAGCCGTGTTCGTGGGCATATTCCTGGGCCTGGAGGGACGAGGCGTAGTTGCCGCCGCACTTCGACGTGCCGGTGCCGCCGGACACCGCCCGGTGGTAGCGGCTCGTGATGAGGAGGCGGATAGCCTTCGAGAACCCGCCCGGATAGTACGGGCCGGCCGGGGACAGCATGACGCAGTAGATGTATTCATTGGCCGGCTTGACGCCGAGGGAATCCTGCGAGGCGAACATGAAGGGCCGGATATAGAGGGACGACTCCGGCATCTTCGGGCACCAGTCCCGCTCGACATCGACGAGGCGGAGGGTCGCTTCCATTTGGATGTCTGTGGGGATTTCCGGCATGCAGAGGTTCCGGGCGGAATGGTTCAGCCGGTCGCAGTTTTTGTCGTAACGGAAGAGGAAGATTTCCCCGTCGTCGTGGATGAAGGCCTTGGCGCCTTCGAAAATGGTCTGGCCGTAATGGAGGCACATGGCGCCGGGCATCAGGGGAATTTCCCCATAGGGAACAATGCGCGGATCGGTCCAGGCGCCGTCCTTGTAGTTCATGAGAAACATGTGGTTGGTGCGAAGCTGGCCGAACGGAAGCGGTTCCTTGGTGTCCGGGAGCTTCCGCCGGGACGACTCCGGCATAAGGTCGTAACGGATATTCATGACTGACTCCAATCTAAGAAAGAGAAAGACAATCATTGCGTTGTCGCAACAATGGTGACGTTCAATTCGGGCAGGAAAAAAAGCCCGTTTTTCAGTTGCCGCGCGAGAAGGACGCGATCCGTCCGCCACCATAAAAAACAATCCGGAAGCGGACGAACCGGTTCCGGATTGCGAAAGGTTACTTGTTCGCCCTTGCCCATTCTTCCGCAAGTTGGAACGCTTTCCGGTTCAGTTCAATAAGTTTTGGCTTGTCCGTGAAGTTTTCCTCCATCGCCTGCAGATAGAAATCCCTGCCTACTCCGGTGTTGTCGAGGGCGGAAATAACCCCGAGCATAATCGTGTTCGCCGCCTTTTCGCTGCCGGCCTCGACGGCCAGCCGTACCGCCGGTACCGCCAAGACGCGGACACCGGCCGGGAAGTCGATGCCTTCAATGCGGTCGTCGTAGAGGATGAAACCGCCCTGTTTGACAGCACCGACGAACTTTTCGAGGGACGGGCGGTTCAACGCCACCAGGATGTCCGGTTCGGTGACGACCGGGCTGCCGATTTCGACGCCGCTAATTTGCACGGAACAATTGGCGGTGCCGCCGCGCTGTTCCGGCCCGTAGGACGGATACCACGACGTCATCCGCTGCGCCTGGATGGCGGCATTGGCGATGATGAGGCCCATCGAGAGAACGCCCTGGCCGCCGAAACCGGCGATGCGGACGCCGACAGGTTTGAAGTCGGGGTTAACCGGCGCATCCGGCGCCGCCTTGGTGTCGAGTTCGAAGAGGGCGTCGATGGCCTTCTTGTCCCAGACCCGATCGGCCCGATGATAGGCTTCGACCTCGGCCGAACGGTCGCGGAAATTCTGGACCTTGAATTCGTCCGACATGTCGCCGTTCACGAAGTCGATGGACGCCTTCGTGTTCTGCCGCAGGTTGGTCGGGCAGTTCGACAGGAGTTCGACGAAGGCGTAGCCCTTGCCGTCCCGCTGGATTTCGAGGGCCTTGTGGATGGCCTTTTTCGCCTTCCGAATGTGGGCGATGTCCGAGATGGCGACGCGCTCGATAAAGACGGGCGCCTTCAGTTCGTTGATGCGTTCGCACATGTGTATCGGGTAGCCGGCTTCCCGGGGGTCGCGGCCGCACGGCGGGGTGGCGGTGACTTCACCGGCGAGGGTGGTCGGGGCCATCTGGCCGCCGGTCATGCCGTAGACGGTGTTGTTGACGAAGAAGACGGCAATCTTTTCGCCGCGGTTCGCCGCCTGGAGCGTTTCATTGAGGCCGATGGAGGCGAGGTCGCCGTCCCCTTGGTAGGAGATGACCACCGCGTCGTCCCGGCAGCGGGACAGGCCGGTGGCGACGGCCGGAGCGCGGCCGTGGGCGGTCTGGACATTGCCGCAGTTAAAGTAGTAGTAGGCGAAGACGGCGCAGCCGACCGGGCTGATCATGATGGACCGGTCGCGGATGCCGAGTTCGTCCATCGCCTGGCCAATAAGCTTATGAATAATGCCGTGGCCGCAGCCCGGGCAGTAGTGCGTCGCGGTCGGCGCGGCGCCGGCCTTCCGGGTGAAGACGGCGTTGAGTGATTCGGGTTTTGTCAGAGTGGCTGCCATGATTCTATCCTTTGCATGCTCCGTGAGCGTTGTGGCTGAACGTGCTTCCCGTTACTTTCCGACCTGCTGGGCGGCGGCGCGGATTCCCTTGAGAATTTCGTCGTCCGTGATGATGTTGCCGCCCATCCGGTTCGCGAGCACCACCGGGCGGGCGCACTCAATGGCGAGGCGGACATCGTCAATCATCTGACCGTTCGACAGCTCGGCGGCGACAAAGGCCGGCTTGTTGGCGCCGGCGGCGATTTTCCGGAGCGGTTCGGCCGGGAACGGGAACAGTGTTTTCAAACGAATCATGCCGGTCTTGATGCCTTCCTTCCTGGCCGTGTCGACGCAGGATTTGGCGATGCGGCTGGTGGCGCCGTAGGCGACGACGACGACGTCGGCGCCGTCTATCTGGTATTCTTCCCAATCGGCCTCGACCGCCATCGACTCGTACTTTTTCTGGAGGCGGATGTTCCGCTGCTCCAGGACGTCGAAGTCGAGTTCAATAGAACTGACGAAATTGCCGCTCGTCTCGGCGGTGCCGCAGACGGCCCACGACGTGTCGATTTTCGGTTTGATGGCCGTTTCCGGGAAGCGGAGCGGTTCGACCATCTGGCCAAGCATGCCGTCCGTGAGAATGTAGACGGGACCAAGGTACTTGTCCGCCAGTTCGAAGGCTTTGATCGTCATGTCGCACATTTCCTGGACGGATCCGGGCGCGAGGACGAGGCACTTGTAGTTGCCGTGACCGCCGCCCTTGACGACCTGGTTGTAGTCGCCCTGCTCCGGACCGATGTTCCCGAGGCCCGGGCCGGCGCGCTGGACATTGACGATAACCGCCGGCAGATCGGCGGCGGCCATAAAGGAAATGGCCTCCTGCTTCAGGCTGATGCCGGGGCCGGACGAGGCGGTCATGGCCCGGTGGCCGGCGCAGGCGGCGCCGTAGAGCATGTTGGCGGCGGCTTCTTCCGATTCGGCCTGGACGAAGCGGCGGCCGAGCTGCGGGAATTTGTCCGACGCGTCCTGAAGAATCTCGGACGCCGGGGTAATGGGATAGCCGAAGTAGGCGTCGCATCCGGCATAGATGGCGCCGATGATGACGGCGTGGTTGCCTTTGACAAGTTGGGTTGCCATGATTCTTTTCTCTTTCTAAATATCGAACGCTGTGACGGCGGTTTGTCGTGTTCTGTAAATTCGAAAAATCTAAACTTTTCGAATGAACCGAAACATCGCCGACGCGTAAAAATCTCCCAAATTATCCAACGACCGTCATACCACTTCGATGGCCAGCGGTTCCGGACAGGCGTAGAAGCAATTGCCGCAGCCGATGCAGCCTTCGCCCGCATAGACGACATATTTGTAGCCGCGTACATTAAGCCGGTCGCCGAGGGCGAGTACCTTGACCGGGCAGGAAAGGACGCAACGGCCGCAGGCCTTGCATTCGAGATCGTTAATCTTGACGCACGCTTTTTTCTTTTCCACGCTGGACATTTCTGTACCCCAATCCTAGGTTCTGTCTGAATTATTTTTAAGAATCCGCGAGGGATTCAACTTTTACC
>JAJBTL010000274.1:0-5489 GCA_020860865.1 Planctomycetota bacterium
CGTCCGGCGCTGCCATGACGGCCAGACCGAACAAACGCGGTCACCGCGTCAATCACCTCCGCCGGCATGGTCGCCGACGTCGCGGCCTGGTTCAGGTTGACGCGCATCGTTCTTCTCCTCAAATGTTCCTGACATGACCATGGTAAACCGTGATGCCGATTTCCGCATTGGTAAAATCGCTGGAATGCGGTTGACGTAAGGCGTGTTGGACGGTATGAATTTTGTTACATTCGAACAGGTTTTTACCGAAAAGCGAAAGCGAAAAGAGGGGAATACCGCATGTTTCACCGTAAAGGACTGTTTCTCCTGTTGATGACCGGGGTCGTCATCGGCATTGTGGCGATACTCCTGATGACGATGGGCAATCCGGCCAATATGGGCATATGCGTTGCCTGTTTTCTCCGGGACACCGCCGGCGCCCTCGGGCTGGACAGGGCGGCGAACGTCCAGTACATCCGGCCGGAAATCAGCGGGTTTCTCCTCGGCGCCTTCGTCCTCGCGGCCGGGTCGGGTGAATTCAGGCCGACCGGCGGGTCGGCGCCGCTCCTTCGGTTCGTCATCGCCATGTTTATCATGCTTGGCGCATTGGTCTTTCTCGGTTGTCCCCTCCGCATGGTCCTGAGACTGGCGGCGGGCGACCTCAACGCCCTGGTCGGATTGGCCGGATTCATCGCCGGTATCGGTGGCGGAAGCGCCTTCCTGAATCGCGGTTTTTCCCTGGGCCGCGCCATGGAACAGCCCAAATCGAGCGGATGGGTCATGCCGGCCGTCGCCGTCCTTCTCCTCGTTTTTCTGGTGGTCCGCCCCGCCTATATTCATTTCAGTGAAACCGGACCGGGCGCTGCCCATGCCCCTGTGGGAATCGCGCTTGTCGCCGGGCTGGTCATTGGCGCCCTGGCCCAGCGCAGCCGCATGTGCATGGCCGGTGGCGTCCGGGACGTGATGCTCATTGGCAATTACAACCTGCTTTTCGGCTACGGCGCGGTGTTCGTGGCGGCGCTTGTCGGCAACCTGGCTATCGGCAACTTCAACCCGGGATTTGCCGGCCAGCCGATCGCCCACAGCGATTTTGTCTGGAATTTCCTCGGAATGGCGCTGGTCGGCTATGGCTCCGTCCTGCTTGGCGGCTGCCCGCTCCGGCAGGTGATTATGGCCGGGGAAGGCAATGCCGACGCCGGTATCAGCGTCGTGGGAATGTTGATTGGTGCGGCGGTGGCGCATAACTTCGGCATTGCCGCGTCACCGGCCGGCGCGCCGGTCAACGGGCAGGTGGCGGTGGTGGCGGGTCTGGTCGTCCTGACCGCCATCGCCTTCGCGAACACCAGGAAACGGAAAGGCACGATGGTGACGGCATGACTATGGTTGACGCACGGGGACTGAGCTGTCCGGAGCCGGTACTTCTGACGAAACAGGCGTTGGCGGACTACGCCGGTGGCGGTTTTTCCGTGGCGGTGTCCAGTGCCACGGCGCGGGAAAATGTCGCCGCCCTGTTGACCGGGAAGGGGTTGACGCCCACCATTTCCGAGGAGCCGGACGGGTGGCTGATCACGGTGGCCGGTACATGACATGGCTCGTCACGTTCCACTCGGTCAGCGCCGCGTTGCAGGCCGAGTCGCTGGTGGCTCGCCAGGCGCCTGTGAGTAAAGTCGTGCCGGTTCCAAGAAGCGTATCGTCATCATGCGGCTATGCCCTGGAAACGGCGGACATTCCGGCCGATGGTCTGGTGGACACGCTCAACCATGCCGAGGTCGAATGGGACGTCATATACAGGGTGCTAACGGACGGAAAAAAGGAATTGTATGAGCCGGTGGCCAAGGCGGACGCGTTTCATCATTGACGGCGTGATTCTGCCATGCCGGCGGCGGTCCAGTCGTTACCGACGCACCGGTCCTGGCCGATTGCTATGCGACTAATTTCTCTGCCCCAACCCGGACAGCATTGTTTTCTCATAAGCCCGTCGACGAGTGTCGGCGGGCAATTTTATATTTCACGGAATAATGTGATGCCGTTCGCAAGGTGCGATAGGGATGGCGGCGCCTTGCCGCGAAAAGAAAAGTTCACGGAATTTTATTCGCTGCGCGTGAACTCGAGTATGCTCCCTTTCGAATGACCGGTCAGGCCAAACCGGTCGCCATTCGTGCATCCGGCCGCCGAGGTCACACCCTCTGACGAGAGGGAATGGCAGCGGAACGGCGGGATGAAAAACGCATCTTCTTTCCGAGGAGTCTTTATGTCAACAAACGATCATGCCCAATTGATCAACCGAAATGAGCCGAATCAGCACATGGCGAAAGCCATCGTCTACGGCGGCGAGCCTCTTAACAAGCAACTCGACGCCATGAAGGCCACCATAGCAGAACGGCCGACCACCGACGAGGTGGCGGACGGATATTACAACAAAGGCGAGGTCGACAGCCAGTTGGCCGGGAAGGCTGGGACCGACCACGGCGAGTTACTGAACCGCGACGCGGCGAACCAGCATATGGCCACGGCCATTTCTTACAACGGTGCCCCACTCGATGCCCAACTCGATACCATGACGGCCGACATCGCACTCCGGCCAACCACGGCCGAGGTGGCCGACGGCTATTACGGCAAAAGCGAAATCGACGCCCAGATGGCCGAAAAAGCCGGGACCGACCACAACCAGTTGTCGAACCGGGACGCGGCCGACCAGCACCCGGCCGCCGCCATCACCTACAACGGCGCCGCCCTCGACACGGAACTGGACCAGGTCCGGGCCGACGTCACCCAGAGGCCGACCGCAACCGAAGTCGCGGACAACCATTATTCGAAGTCGGAAGTCGATACCCGGATGGCCAATAAGGCCGGGACCGAAGCGGTGACCCTGTCCGCCAACGGCCTCGCCACCCCGGAGATCCAATCCCTCGTGGAGTACGGCGACCTCGCCCTTACCGTAGTGCAGCCGGTCGAGTCGCAGCCGGGCGAAATCACCGTCACCTGCGGAAAGATCGTCGACGGACGCCGTTACATGCTGACATTTATCACGCCGAAGCCGTTCGATACCGCCGACACCCTTGTCGTCAACGGCACGCCGACAACTATCCGTATGGCCGACGGTTCGGCCCCGACGACCGGCCTATTCGCGTCCGGAGCCCAGAAAACGGCGGCACTGGACACGACCGTCGCCGGGCACTACATCCTCACCTTCGAGGCCGGCGCCGCCGTCGGCACGTATGATGCGGTATGCGTCACCACCGGCGCCCGGCATGAATTGACGATTGCGTCGTTCCCGGCGTCGCTTCCGCCCACGTTCACGGTGCGGGTGACGATGGATGCGAATTACCTGGCCGGTAACACCTTCCATATCGGCGGAACCGAGTTCGCGGCGCGGACGCAGACCAACGACGCGGCCCCAAATGACGTGGTCAAGGCTGGCGCGACCATCGAAATCGTGTTCGACACAAGTCGAGGATTGGCTTTTTTTAAAGCAGGCGTCGGGAGGAATGGCTGGAATATCTCGGTAGGCGGCGAAACGCCGGTCAGCGAAGGTATTCATGTTCCCGACGCCGTCGCTCCTTCGCGGGTTTATTTGGATAATGGATTTGAACGATACTCACCGGATATCAAACAGGTAGCAGTTGGGTGGTCTCACACGCTTATATTACTTAATTCTGGCAGGGTACTGTCCTGTGGAAACAACAACTCTGGGCAGCTCGGTCGGTCGACACCGAGCGGTGGTGAAATGACAATCAATCTGGATTATATTCCAGGTTTGGATGATGTTGTCGCCATTGCAGCTAACTACAGTCAATCCTTTTTTATTCGTAGTAATGGGAGCGGGTGGTCTTGCGGTAATAATTACTATGGTCAGCTTGGTAGAATAATACCAACAGGAGATGTATCAACGGTAAATCTAGGGGGCCATACCCGATTTAACAGACGTGGTGCAAGTAGCCGCCGGTCGGTATCACACTCATTTTCTCCTTCAGGACGGAAGGGTCATATCTTGTGGTAAGAACAATTGCTTCCAGTTGGGGCGATCCGGTAACAGCGGCAAAGCAGGCATTAGTAACTTAGGACAAATATATAATCTTCAAAATATCAGTGCTATTGCGGCTGGATGTGATCATTCACTCTTTCTTAAAACGACTGGTGAAGTATATTCATGTGGTTATAATAATCGTGCGCAGATCGGGAGACCATGCTCGGTTGCTTATGAAGGATCCTCGACCAAATCGAATTTAGATGTAATTCCCAATTTGCCCAGGGTCAAAGCAATTGTGGCAGGCGATGAGTCGTATTCTCTATTCCTTAGCGTGGACGGCACTGCCTGGTCGTGCGGGTGCAATTGTTCTGGAGAACTGGGGAGAATAGCATCAAGTCCTTCAAAGATGTCAACCAATTGTAACATGGGCCAAATTACTGAACTTACTGATGTAATAGCCATTTCTGCTGGTTACCGTAATTCTTTTTTCCTCATATCCGATGGTACGGTCTGGTCGAGTGGTTGGAATAGTAATGGCCAATTAGGAAGAGCGGTGGATAATGGAGGGCCTGAAAAAAGCAATTTGGCTACCATTCCTGGTTTATTTGACGTCAAAGAGGTCAATGCCGCATTTTCTCATTCGCTGTTCTTGAATGAAGGTGGAAAACTTTTTACCTGTGGGAGTAATGATAGTGGTCAACTAGCGCGAAAGGTTGAGAGTGGTAGTTACACTAGTATCAACCTTGGCGAGGTTGATAAATCCATCAAGGACCACGGCGCTCCATTACCTTCACCAGAAGATGAAGGAGCTTTGTTCATTCGTCACGTGGGCCCAGATGAGAATTGTAGAGTACGCGTATACGATGATCGTTTTATTCATCTCTACGCATCGCCGGTCGAAGTTTTCCAGGTCGAGAATAATCTGGCAGTTGAAAAAAGCTTTGAAATCAGGAAAAATTGAATACAGTGTTGTATGGCATATTCGTTACGCTAACACTATGAAATAATAACTTGGGGGGTCCCTTTCAAGGGACTCCCATTCATTTTACGATGGAAAAAAGGTTCCCCTCATGCGTTTCAACAAATCCCAAGGCCAGTTCCTCGCCGACGTCATTGCCGAGTGGGAAAGTAATGGCACCATCGACCCGGAAACGGCTCATCGGCTCCGTGGCAGCTTTGCCATCCGGCCGTTCGACTGGGCGAAATTAGCCATGTACTCGTTCCTTATCGCCGTCCTCTGTGTCGTCATTGCCCTTGTCGTTCTCGTCGCCGACGATTTTCTCGTGGAACTTATCGAACGGTTCTATTCGGCGCCGGACAGCGCGCTTTGTATCGGTTTCGGCGTCTTGGCGGTGGTGGTGTTTTATGCGGGACTGCGGAAACGGCGCAGTTGTCCGGAAAACGTCTTTGGGAATGAATCGGTGCTTTTCGTCGCCGTTCTCTTTGCCGCTCTGTGCATCCGGTTTCTCGGCAATGTGCTCGACGACGGGAGCGGACATTATTCGCTCCTTCTCCGGTTGGCGGCCGGGCTGTACGGGGT
>JAJBTL010000274.1:5499-6862 GCA_020860865.1 Planctomycetota bacterium
CTGGTTCGAGTCGTGGCTGGTGTGGATTTTTTCGCTCCTTTCACTCGGGAGCTGGTTCGCGACGGAGACGGGATTCGTCACCGGCTGGCAAACGCATTTTCTTGGCATGAACTATCCGCTCCGGTTTGTCGCGTTCGGCGCGGTATTGACCGGGGTCAGTTTTCTCCTGCGGTTTTCGCCTCGGGCGGTTTTTCTTCGACCGCCGACCTTTACGGTCGGACTCCTGTATTTCTTCACCGCCTTGTGGATTGTGTCGATAACCGGGAACTACGGTGACTGGGAAACGTGGTCCCGGGTGCCGACGACGGCACTGTGGTACTGGGGGGTGCTCCTAGGCCTGGCGTCTCTGGCGGCCATTGGGTACGGCCTGAAATACGACGACACCGCCTCGCGGGGCATTGGCTTGGCCTTCCTGTTTCTCAACCTCTATACGCGGTATTGCGAATACTTTTGGGGACATATCCACAAGGCGGTGTTCTTCCTGATTCTGGCGCTGTCGTTCTGGCTGATCGGCAGGAAGGCCGAGAAAATCTGGAACCTCGAATTCATGAAAAAGGACGCGTCTCCTCCCCGTTCCGACGCGGTTGAATAGGTCTCCGGGCGGCGCGGTCTACGGCATGTTCCCCGCGACCAGCGCCACCGACTTTTTCAGGCCGGTCAGGGTGTCCATCGTATAATCTTCGTGTTCAATACTGAGGACGCCGTCGTAGCCGACCATTTTGAGGGTGACGAAAAATTCCCGCCACCAGCGTTCGTCGTGGCCGTAGCCGGGGATGGCGAAATTCCACGACCGGCTGGCAAATTCGAGGACGCCCTTTCCGTCCAGGAGGGTGTTGACAGCGGCCGGTTTTTCGATGCGGACATCCTTGACGTGGACGTGGTAGATGGCGCCCGCCAGTTCCCGGGCGACTATGAGGGGATCGGCTCCCATCCAGAACAGGTGACTGGGGTCGAGGTTGAAGCCGACGGTTTCGTCGGTGGCCTGTCGGAGGCGGCGGAAGTTTTCCACGTCATGGACCAGTTGACAGCCGTGCGGCTCGAGGGCGAGGCGGGTGACGCCGTGCCGGTTCGCCACCTTGACTATTTCCCGCCAGTACGGGATTGCCACCTCGTTCCACTGGTATTCGAGCATGACGAGCGTTTCCGGCGGCCAACTCGTCACCACCCAGTTGGGGAATTTGTCGTCCGGACCGCCGCCGGGCAGGCCGGACATCATCACCACCGTTTTCAGGCCAAATAGTTCGGAGAGGCGGAATGTCTTCCGCGTCACCGCGTCCTCGCGTTTTCCCCACTCGCCGGGGGCGAGGGGGTTGCCCGAGCAGTTGAAGGCGGAAATGGCGACGCCGTACTTCTCCAGCAGCTT
>JAJBTL010000274.1:6872-13582 GCA_020860865.1 Planctomycetota bacterium
TCTCCATTTCGCGACGCTTTGACTCGTTTTCCAGCAACTCGTCCAGGTTGATATGCGGCGCGGACGACCAGTTGCCGCAGCCGAGTTCCACCTGTTCGACGCCGAGATCGGCGCATATCGCCAACAATTCCTCGAACGACCGATCGCCGAGGCAATCCGACACCAGACCGACTTTCATGCCCGTCCTCCTTTATCGTATGTGAAAAACATTCACTTCACTTCCACCCAGGCATTGTTCGCCGCCGATTCGAGGACGGCGTCGATGACCATATTAACCCGGCAGCCGAAACGGAAGTCTATGGGATTTTTTGTCCGTTCGGCCGAATGGCGGATGGCATGGTACATCTCTATAGTCTTCAGGTCGGCATAGCCGATTTCGATGCCGGCGCCGCCGAAGAAATGGGCGTATTCGCCCTGGCCGGGAGTGATGAGGACAGTCTTGAACCCGCGTTCCAGCGGTCGGTCATCGTGGCGGTAGATCTGCACCTCGTTCTGCCGTTCCTGGGTGAAGAGGATGCAGCCGCGGGTCATCTGGATTTCGTAGGTAAGGGACATTTTCCGGCCGCAGGCAAGGCGGTTCGAGAAGATGGTGCCGATGACGCCGTTGTCGCCGGCGTACATGAACTGGACGATGTCGTCGTTCTCCACCGGGAGCATGGTCGCCGGGTCGTTTGGGTCCGGCCGTTCCGGGACGACGATGCGGGTCATGCCGCAGACGCGGTTCAGGTCGCCGGTAAGGTACTGGGCAAGGCTGATGGTGTGGGACGCCAGGTCGCCGAGGGCGCCGGAGGCCGAGGCGCTCCGGAGGAACCGCCAGGTGTGGAGGGTGTCGTCTTCCGCGTAATAATCCTGGTCATAACTGCCCCGGAAATTCACCACCCGCCCGAGTTCCCCCGAATCGATGACCGACTTGACATAGGCCTGTATGGGATTCTGCACATAGTTGAAGCCGACGGAATTGACGATGCCGGCCTGTTCGACAATCTCCGTCGCCTGGCGGGCCTCAGCGGCGTCGAGGGCCAGGGGCTTTTCGCAGTGGACATCCTTCCCGGCCTGGGCGGCGGCGATGGCTATCGGGCAGTGGGAACTGTTCGGCGTCGTGATGTCGACGAGGTCGACGTCCGGGCAGGCGACGACATCGTTCCAGTCGGTGGTCCAGCGTTTGAAGCCGTAGATGGCGGCGGCGGCCTTGGCGGCCTCTTCGTTGACATCGGCGATGATTTCGAGGCGCGGCGTCAGATCCGGCCCGAACGTGGAAGCGATGCTTTGATAGGCTTTCGAATGGGTAGTGCCCATAAAGCCGGCTCCGATAAGGCCGATTCCTACGCTGGTCATGGCTGTTCTCCTGCTGTTAGTAAATAAATTATAAGTTATTAAATACACGGGAATAGGGCTAGGTTAGAGGAACACGGGCTTGGTCATACTCGTTCCGGTCACTCCTTATTTTACCTCATGAAATAAGAAAAGCAATATATAAAACGGATATAAATGATGCTATAATACAAAAATAAATTAAATGAAAAAAATAAAGCTTGATCAACCGGTCTCATGAGGTATTCTAATACTAACCGAACGCAAATCTTTTCCGTACGTCAACTGCGAACCGCACCTCCTCCGCTGCCGCCATTTATGGCTACTCTACCGAAGATAGTAAAAACAATATATATTATACTATTCAGATTATCCCTGTGGGGGCGGACCCCATTTTTTATCCCATAGTTCTGGCAAGGAGAGATGTCATGATGAAGAAGTTTCTTGCGGTATTCATGGTGGGCGCGTTCCTGATCCCGGCCGCCGCCTGGGCTGGCGAAAAGGTGAAGGTCGCCGTCATCTGCAAGGCGATGGACAGCGAATTCTGGAGCCAGGTGAAGGACGGCGCCGAAAAGGCGGTGGCCGAACTCGGCAATGTCGACCTGAGCGTCCTCGCCCCCGACCGGGAGGTCAACGTCCAGCAACAGGTGCAGATCGTCGAGGACTGCGTCGTCAAGAATGTCGACGTTATCTGCCTCGCGCCCTGCGGCTCGAAGGAACTGATTCCGGCCATGGAAGCCGCCGCCGCCGCCGGCATCCAGGTCATCGTCTTCGATACCGATTCGCCGTGGGACGGCAAAGCCGCCTTTATCGGCACCAACGAAATCAAGGGCGGCGAAGAAGCGGGCACATACATCGCAGCCGCGCTGAACGGCAAGGGCAAGGTCGCCCTTATCGGCGGCGTCATGGGCCACCAGACCACCATCGACCGCCTCCAGGGCTGCATCATCATACTGCGCCAGGACCCGGACATTCAAATGGTCTCGGTACAGCCGGCCAATGCCGGGCGGTGCGTCGCCATGACGGTTATGGAAAACATCCTGACCTCGAACCCGGATCTCGACGCCGTTTTCACCATCAACGCCGAAATGGCGATGGGCGCGTTGGAAGCGGTCGAGGCCGACCGGTCCGACTGCAAGGTTGTCGGGTACTATCAGGAAAAGAGCGCGCTCCAGGCCATCAAGGACGGCCGCATGGCCGGGCTCGTCTATATGAGTCCCTTCGGCATGGGTGAACTGTGCGTCCGGAACGCGGTGAAGCTGAAAAACGGCGAGGCCATTCCCAGCCGCATCGACACCCCGATGGGCTTCGTCTCCAGCGAGAACATTGACGAATGGGTCAAATAACCGTACTTATGTCCCTGTGACGGGGCGGCCCGGATGACTGGACCGCCCCGCAAATCCGCGACCGGGGAGGATACTTGTGGTTCAGGCAGCCAATCGTCATATCAAAGTCGGAAATCGTCGACTGGTCCTGAACCTGTTCCGGAACAGCGGTCCCCTCGACGTTTCCCGCCTCGCCGCCGCCACCGACCTCAGTAAAATGACCATCCACAAGGTGGTTGATTATTACCTGGAGCAGGGCGTTATCGAAGCGGCGGGCAAGGGCGAGGCCTGGGGCGAAGTCGGAAAAAAACCGAACCTTTTCCGCCTGAACGCCGAGTACCGCCATATATTCAGCGCCCAGATTTTCGAGACATCCCTCGTCGCCGCCGTCACCGATCTCAACGCCAGGATTCTTCGGCAGAAACGCATCCCGTACGACAAAGACACCGCTATCGGCGAGATTCTCGACCAGGCCCGGGTGGCGTTCGACGAAATGTGCCGGGACCTCAAATCGGCCGCCAAGAATTTCGCCGCCGTCGTCCTCGGCACCAACGGCGTCACCGACTCGCAGGCCGGGGTCATCCTGACCTCGCCCCACTTTTCTTCATGGGGAAGTCTGGTGCCGGTATTGGAGCTGTTACGGGAACGGTTTCCCCTTGGCATTCCGCTCCATGTCGACAACTGGATTCGCCACCAGGCCTATGCCGAAATGAAAATCGGCGCCGCCCGAAACCTTCGCCGCTTCATGGTCATCGGCACCGAGCCGGACGGCATTTCGTCCGGGCTGGTATGGGACGGCAATCCGGTCCACGGCCGGAAAGGGCTGGCCGGTGAAATCGGCCATATGCAGGTCGACCTGAATACGGATGTCGTCTGCGCCTGCGGTGGCGTCGGCTGCCTCGAACCGGCGGTTTCCCTTATCCGCATGCAGGACCGGGCCCGGTCGCTAGCGGGCGAATTTCCGGATTCCCGGTTGTTCGCCACCGCGCAACCTGACACGGTGACCTACCAGGACATCTTCCGCGCCGCCGATGCCGGGGACGACCTGTCCCGCCGCCTTCTTGACGACGCGGCCAAGTTTATGGCCATGGCCATTAACAACATTGTCCAGGTCTGCGATCCGGAACTCATCATCATCCAGGGCGAATACGCCGGCGCCGGCGACTACTTTCTGCAACGGCTGAACGAACGCGTCCGGCGGATATCCCTCGTGAACATGGACAAGGGCATCCAAATTATCTACTCCCAACTGGGTCAACAGGGCGTCATCGGCGCGGCCTATTTCGCCGCCGACCAATTTTTCGCCCATATGGATTGACCCGGTATACGCCATATACATCATACGCCACTACCTGCTGTCCCGTTTCCCCGCCCGGCGTCCCGCGCCCGGGGATGCGTCGCCACGTGTCATAAACCATCCACACAGCTTTCGGAGGAACCCCTGGAATGGATACGAGAACGTCTGAATTTCTTCGCCGTTTCGGTTCGCTTATCGGCCTGATGCTCCTGTGCGCGCTCCTCGCCGTCAGTACCGACAACTTCATGAGCAGCAAGAATCTCATCAACGTCCTGCGCCAGTCCTCGATTACGGCGCTCCTGGCCCTCGGGGTGCTTCTCCCCATCCTCACCGGCGGCGCCGACCTGTCCGTCGGCTCCATTCAGGGCTTTACCATGTGCTTCATGGCCTACATGGTGGTGACGGTGCAGGTAAACTCTATCGTCGGCATTATCCTCACCCTCATCCTCGGCCTCGCCATCGGCATGGTGAACGGGCTTCTGTTGACAAAACTCAAACTGCCGCATCCGTTCATTTCCACCCTCGGCATGCTGAATATCGCCCGGGGGCTCGCCCTGATCATTACGGACGGCATGCCGATTTCCGGCCTGCCCTACGAAGTCCGCTGGCTTGGCTACGCGAATATCGGCCCGATTCCCGTGTCCGTCATCCTCGTCGGCGTTGTCTGCGTCGCCATGTACATCATGCTGAACCACACGCCGTTCGGCCGGCACATCTACGCCATCGGCGGTTCGGCCGAAGCGGCCCGCCTCTCCGGCGTCAATGTCAACCGGGTGATGAACTGGGTGTTCGCCATCGCCGGTTTCCTCTATGCCCTCGGCGGCATCGTCCTGGCGGGCCGGGTCAATTCGGGGTATCCGCTGGCCGGGCAGGGCGCGGAGCTGGACGCCATCGCCGGCGCGGTTATCGGCGGCGCCTCCCTCTTCGGCGGCGAGGGAACGGTCATGGGCACCATCATCGGCGTTCTCATTATGGGCGTGCTCCGGAACGGCCTGAATCTCCGGAACGTGTCGGCGAACTGGCAAATGGCCATCATCGGCCTCGTGGTCATCCTGGCGGTGTGGGTAGACGTTCTTCGGCGCACGGCCGAGTACAAGGCCGCCAGCAAGAAGGTGTGAGGACTCTATCTTTTGCCAGCCACAGTCATGAATGGAGCCATACATGTCATCCGCCAACGCTGAAAAACTGCTCTTGAAAATGGAAAACATTACAAAACGCTTCCCCGGCACCATTGCCCTTAACAAGGTGAAGTTCGAACTGCGCCCTGGCGAGGTCCACGTCCTCCTTGGTGAAAACGGGGCGGGGAAGTCGACCCTCATGAAAATCCTCGCCGGCGCCTATACCCGGGACGAAGGCGACATCTGGATTGACGGCCGGCCGGTTGAACTCGGGAATCCCCTGGCGGCCCAGGCGGCCGGCGTCGCCATCATCTACCAGGAACTGACCCAAATACCGCAACTGTCCGCCGCCGAAAACATCTTCATCGGCCGGGAGCCCCGAAAGGGATTGTTTGTCGATTGGGGCCATATCAACCGTGAAGCCCGCCGCCTCCTCGCTCAGGTCGAGGCGACCTTCAGCGAGAAGACGGAAACACGGAAGCTCTCCGTCGCCCACCGCCAGATGGTGGAAATCGCCAAGGCCCTGTCCCTCAACGCCAACATCATCGTCATGGACGAGCCGACCTCGTCCCTCACCCCTCACGAAGTGGAAGGCCTGTTCCGCGTCATCGAAAACCTCAAGAAACAGGGAAAAGGCATCGTCTTCATTTCCCACCACCTCGAAGAGGTGAAGGAAATCGGCGACAGGGCGACGGTGCTCCGGGACGGTTGCTATGTCGATACGATTGATGTCAAGGACCATACGATAGACGACATGATCGAACTCATGGTCGGCCGAAGCCTGGTGACGAAGTACCCGAAGGTCGATGTCACACCCGGCCCGGAGGTATTCCGCTGCGAACACATGACCCGCTACGGCGCCGTGGACGACGTTTCCTTCTCGGTCCGGCGCGGCGAAATCGTCGGCTTCGCCGGGCTGGTCGGCGCCGGCCGCACCGAATTGTGCCGCCTCATTTTCGGCGCCGACGAACGGGACGCCGGGAAAATCTTCGTCGAGGGAAAAGAAGTGAAAATCGATTCGCCCCGCGACGCCATCCGGCACCGCATCGGCTTTCTTACGGAAAACCGGAAGGAAGAGGGCCTCGTCCTCCACATGTCCATCACCCGAAACATCTCCATGCCGATCCTTGAACAATTGAACCGGAGCCCGTTCAAGTTCATCAAATTCATCGACCACCGCCGGGACGAGGAACTGGCCGAGGAGTATTACCAAAAGCTTGGCATCCGCGCGCCGAGCGTTCGGAAGAAATCCGGCGAACTGTCCGGCGGCAACCAGCAAAAGGTGGTGTTTGCCAAGTGGATCGCCACCAAATCGGAAGTCCTCATGATCGACGAGCCGACGCGCGGCATCGATGTCGGCGCCAAGGTGGAAATCTACAACCTCATCAACGAACTGTCGAAACAGGGCGTCGGCATCATCATGGTCTCGTCCGAACTTCCCGAAGTCCTCGGCATGGCGGACCGGATTATCGTCATGTGTAACGGCCGCATTACCGGCGAACTGACCGACCGATCCCAGTTCAGCCAGGAAGAGGTAATGAAGTATGCGACAATGTTTTCGAAAACGGCGGCGGAAAAAGACTGATTCCCGCGTCTCTTGGTTCCCGCCGACCGCCCTACTTCAAGCACTGCCACCATCCCTCCCTTCGGGGAGGTATT
>JAJBTL010000357.1:0-720 GCA_020860865.1 Planctomycetota bacterium
ATCCTCGGGACGATAACCCCGAACATCACCCAGGTCTCGTTCCGGAACGTCGCCCTCGCCGAATACCTGGACAGCCTCGACCACATCGCCACGTTCGACGTCGACGTCGTTTACCCGGGCCACCGGAAAGTCATCACGGACTGCCGCGGCCGCATTGCCGATTTGAAAAAACACCACGACAAACGTCTTGACGAAGTCATGGCCATCGTCGGCAACCGCCGCGTCACGACGGTGGACGTCGCGAAGGAAATGCGCTGGAGCCTGACCATCCGGGACTGGCTCGACTACCCGCCGGCACAGAAAATCTTCTCGGCCGGCGAGGCGCTGGCGCACCTCTATTACCTGACCGTCCGGGAACGACTGGTCATGGACACGGACGCGGACGGCATAGTCCATTTTGCCAAACGGGCCGGGTAGGGGACGGGAATGTACGAGAACGCCATTGGCATCACCACCACCGTCCCGGTGGAAATCATCTACGCCGCCGGCCGGACGCCGGTCGACCTGAACAACATCTTCGTTGCCGACGATGATTCGAACAGCCTCGTCGCCTATGCGGAGGAACGCGGTTTCCCACAGTCCGCCTGCGCCTGGACGAAAGGGCTCTACGGCGTCATCCACCGCTACGGCATACGCGAAGTGGTCGGCGTTATCGAAGGCGACTGCTCGAACACGTTGGCCCTGTCGGAAATCATCGAAAGCGAAGGCATCACGGTCCAT
>JAJBTL010000357.1:730-12928 GCA_020860865.1 Planctomycetota bacterium
TCCATCCGTTCGGCTACCCGTCGTCGCGGCGGGCGGACGATCTCGCGGTGGCGATGGACCGGTTCGCCAACCGCCTCGGAACCACCCTCGCCGCCGCCGACGCAGTCAAGCCCGGCCTCGACGCCATCCGGGCCATCGCCGGGGATGTCTACCGCCTGGCCGGGGAAGGGCGGGTCAATTCGGGCGACCTGTTCGGCGCGCTTCTGAACACGAGTGACTTTTTTGGCGACCCGGACCGCTGCCGCCGCGATCTCGAAACGATCCGGGACAAAGCCGCCGCCGAACCGGCGGACCGCGAGTGGATACGCCTGTCATGCGCCGGCGTGCCGACCATTGTCACGGATCTGTGGCAACAATTCGAGGAAATGGGCGCGCGGTTTGTCGATCACGAAGTACCGCGCCAATTCGCTCTTCTGGACGGCATCGGCCATAACATGGTCGATACCTATCTCCGGTACACCTACCCGTATGACGTCTTCACCCGCATTGACGACGTCAGCGCCGAGGCGGACCAGCGGGGCGTGGTCGGGCTGGTGCATTATGTCCAGTCGTTCTGCCACCGGATGATCGAGGACCGGCTGTGGCGGGAACGGGTCAACCTGCCCATCCTCACCCTCGAGGCCGACCGACCGGGGCGGGTGGACGAACGGACGCGAACGCGGATGGAGGCGTTTATCGAACGGCTTATGTAGCACGGGAAATGACATGCCCGGTTAAACTACTCAAATTATAAAACGCAGGGCGGCGTCACTCACGACGTTCGCCCCGCCTGTTGTTTCTTAGGTAAATCGCACAACCGCGTACCTCGCACTGTAGCGCTGCGCCTGGCCGTCAGCCGCTGTACGGAAGCTGCTTCTGGTTCCGCCGGCTCGGGAGCGGCCTGGTGTGGCCATTCTCGGTGGAGCGGTTGATCATCCGGCCGAGATCGGCGATGGTGTCCCGGAGGAGGTCGACGCGGTCGCCGATTTGGGCGCTGATGCCGGTCATGGTCTGGGACTCGTTGGCCGCTTCTTTCGAATACTTGTCGACCTGCGCCATGGCGGTGTTGACTTGTTCGATGCCGTGGGTCTGCTCGTAGGTCGCCTCGGAAATCTTCTCCGACATGTCCTTGATTTGGCCAAGGGAATCGACAATGGCCTGGTACTTCTCGCCGAGTTGGCCGACGATGGCGACGCCCCGGTCGACCCGGTCCGTCGTCTGGTGAATCATGGCGCTCGTCTCCTGAACAGACGCCGCCGACCGCTGCGCCAGGCTCCGGACCTCGTCTGCCACGACGGCGAAGCCTTTCCCCGCCTCGCCGGCCCGGGCCGCTTCGACAGCGGCGTTGAGGGCGAGGAGGTTTGTCTGGAAGGCGATGTCCTCGATGGTCTTCAGGATCTTGCTGATTTCCTGCGACGAATGGTTGATGTCCTGCATGGCGCCGTTCATCTGCTGGATGGCCTGGAGGCCTTCCTGGACGTCTTCGTCGCTCCGCTGCATGAGGCGGCCGACGGCGTCGGCGTTTTCCGCGTTCCTGGCGATGGAACCGGACATGTCGGCGATGGAGGCCGAGGCGCCGTCGACGACGGCGGTCTGTTCGCGGGAACTCTGGTCAAGGACGGAACTGGCGTTTTCAATGTCCTCGGCAAAGCCGGACATGGTGTCGGCTTCGACGATGAGGCTGTTCGTGATGTTTTCAAGCGGCCTTGTGATGGTTCGGGCGAAAATGACGCCAAGCACCGACCCGAGGACGAGAAGAACGAGGGAGGCGAGAATGGTGGCGGTGATGGTGCGCCCAAGGGACGCCTGGAAATCGCCCGTCCCCATTTCGGACACGAGATACCAGTCGAGGCCGGGGACGGCCCTGACGTTGACGAGGCGTTCGCCCCGGTCGTCATGGTAGGCGAAGTTGTACTCGGACCCGCCGGTGGCGCGGGACAGGTGTTCCTGGTAGGCGGAGCGGTACTGGGCGACCGGCGTGCCGACAAACTTCGTGTCGTTAATGAAGCGGATGGCGCCGGATTTGTCCATCATGAAGACGTCGCCGTCGGCGCCGGGCCGGAGGTCGTCGAGGCGCTTCGCCAGCGTCTCCAGATTGAGGGCAATGGAGATGAGGCCCCGGTATTTCCCGTCGACGTCGACGCGGAAGTTCGTGTAGGCGCTGGTGCCCCAGTCCGGATCGCTCACGTAGACGTTGGTGACGCGGGGGCGCCGCTGTCCCGGAAGGCGTAGAACCAGGAAAAGGCGTCCGAATTGTCGATGGTGAGGATCTGCTGGCCGGCGGTGGCGGCGGCGAAATACTTCTTTGTCGCGTCGGAACCGAAGTTTACCGCCATAATGCCGTAATTGGTGCGCATACTGTCGAGCATGCGGAAGAGGGTGGGTTCGGCGGCGCTGTCTTCGCCGGCGCGGATCCATTCGAGAAAGAACGGGTTGTTGACGAGGAGCATGACGCCACGGGTCGGCTCGTTCACGGCGCGGTCGACTTCGGCGAGAATCTTGTCGGAGACGAGGGGGAGCTGGATGGACGTGAGCTGGTTTTTCATGTCGCGCCGAAAGAACAGGCCGTTTATGGCGATGATGGCGGCGGAAGTGACGGCGAGGATGACGATAATAAGGAGAACAATTTTCTTGGTGATACTGATACGTCTCATGGTACCCACTCCTTTGGCAGGATTTTCCGTCATTGCTCGAAATACTGTAGAGGACGGCGACCGCCCGGTAGAGCAATTCGAGTAAGTATAGCGTATGTACTTAAAGGCGGCAATTATTTTCTTATCCAGTATATGTACGGCAAAGTGGCACATGCTATTTTCCCACCAGCGACAAAATCGGCGGAAATTTTTCCGGTTCAAGGTGAAAACCACCTAAATCCACCCAAATCACCAATTGTCGGCTGCGCTCGACCCGACTGAAGCGTAAAAATCTGGTTTTTCCAAAATTAGTTGAATAACCACCCGGAAACCGGTCGATGTAACTGATGGACCCGGTATTCGGGCCGCGTTGTATCACGCCACGAAATGGAGAGAGGGAAAAGCCGTTTTGGACACTTTTGGACGACATTTGGTAACGCGTTCACGAGGGTAGAACGGCGAAATCCACCGGCAACCAACGCCGACGGTGGCGGCAATAATTGCGGGAAAGGATGGGTTATGCCGATGTTTTCTGAAAAATCCCCTCCCGGGATACGAAAATTTCATAGGTGTAATTGCTTGTTTCATAATGGGTAGCGACAACTCCGGGCGCCACCCGGGCGTGCGCATGGCTATTATGGCACGCGGATTGTTTATTCGGCACCTGGATAGTGATCGCGCGCAGTCGCTGTCCACGAACCGGAACAAGCAGCATTGGCCATGGTGGAATCATGGCCGAACACCCGAAAACATTGTGAAAAGTGGAATAACCAGAGAGAACCATACAATAGCCCCATTCCCGTTGAGGGATGGAAGTCCGAACGACAAGGTCGTCTGAGCCCGCTGGGAAGAATTGCAACCGGGCGCTCACGGAGGATTGAGCACAGACGATCGGCGGCCCGACCGCCGGGCGGACTCAGTTAGGGAGGACACACCATGAGTCTCATTATCAACAACAACCTTTCCGCCTTGAACACGCACCGGAATCTCTCCAGGAGCGGGTCCAGCATGTCGAAGGCCATCGAAAAACTTTCGAGCGGCTACAAGATCAATGTTGGCGCCGACGACCCGTCCGGCCTCATTATCTCGGAACAGCTCCGTTCCCAGATTAGCGGCCTCGAACGGGCGGTCCGGAACTCTTCGGAAGCCTCGAACCTGATAGGCATCGCCGAAGGCGCCCTGAACGAGATGAACTCCATCCTGAAAAAGATGCGGGCCCTCGCCATCCACGCGGCGAACTCCGGGGTCACCAGTCCCGAACAGGTCGCGGCCGACCAGGCCGAGATGGACTCCGGGATCGCCACCCTCGACCGTATCGCCAACACCACCCGTTATTCCGACCAGTATCTCCTGAACGGCTCGAAGGAACTCGTTTACGACATCAATACCATCGTCAACGGTCCGAACGACCACCAGCTCCTTGACACGAAGCAGACCCGCGTCGACCAGATCTTCAAGCGGGACGGCGTCAAGATGTCTGTCGGCTTCGCCGGCGAAAAGAACCGCTACCAGGCCAACACCGACACCTCGGCGAAACGCGCCTATCTGGAAGCGGACAACGCCGAAGGCCTCTGCCAGATTGACGACCAGGGCAATGTCACGGAGAAACAGGAGTTTATCCTCACCGGCTCCCAGGGCTCCCGTATGTTCACCTTCAAGAAAGGCGAACACCTCGGGGAAATCGTCTCGTCCATCAACAACGTCCGCGACTCCACCGGTATCGGCGCCGCCCTGACATTCGCCTCGGACATCCGTATCGACAAGACGACGGGCGGCACCTACAAGGGGTCGACGCCGGACTACGACAACAACATCCCGTCCGAAGGCATGGGCGGATACGACGACGGCAGTTACGTCTATACCTGCGGCGACGTGCAGATCTACGGCGCCGGCCTGAACGATCCGGCCACGTCGAAAATCAGGAACGTCAACATCACCCCGGACGCCGCCGCCGCCTTCAAGGTCGGCTTCAACTGCGACGGCGACGGCAAGATCTATGCGAAGATCGTCGACAAGTCGACGAACTCCATCGAATACTACAAGGACAAGGAATGCACGATGCTTATCGGCAAGGGCGACGACAAGTTCTTCGCCGCCACCAATAACTCGGGTATTCCCAGCTCGCCGACCCAGAATATGGACGGCATCTTCATCGAACTGAACGACAAGAACTGCGAAGACCTCGACGTCTTCGAAATCGGCTTTATCGGCCAACGTCTCGACAACCAGAAGGATATGGACGTCACCGGCCTCCAGGGCTGGACGATGGTGGACAATTCGGTCATATCCGGCGTCAACCTCGGCGTCAACACGTCGCCGAAGGGGCAGATCTACTTCCGCTACACCCCGGTGGAGATGGCCGAGGACGGCAAGACCGTCAAGTCCTTCAAGGTGGAGGCGTTCACCGACTCGTCGTACCAGAAACAGTACCTGGTCGCCACTTCCCAGGTGATTCCGAACAACATGAACGTCTATGAAGAAGGCGAGGAACCGGACCCGAACATCATCGGCGACGAAACGAAAAAGCAGGAACAGATCGCCGGCCAGACCGTCCGTTTGGAAGAGACGGAAATGTCCAACGGCAAGATGAGCGGCCTCAGCATCACCCTCACCATCCCGAAACCGGGCGTCCTTGACGGCGTCACCGGCATGACTCTTGACGATCTGTGGGAATCTTCGGACGAGATGAAAGAATGGAAAGCGGAATACGATGCTCTCCTGGAGGAGTATACTAAAGCCGTCGACCAGTATACAAAGGACAAGGAAACCGAAAAGACCAGGGTAAAGGAACAGGAAGCCGCCCAGAAGGCCTATGACAAGGCAAAAGCGGAGTATGACAAGAAGGTTGCCAAGCAGGAAGAGGCACAGTCCGTCTACGACGAAGCTAATTCGGACTACCTCGACAGCCGCTACGGCTTTGAGGCCGATCTATTGTCTTCCTTGAAAGACATGATTAACACCTCTGGTGTCATGGACAAGGCCCTGACCGATCTCAATGCCATTGTCGGTGGTTATCCGAACGACTTCGGGAAGAAGTTTCTGGAAGAAATCGCTAACCAAACCCAGAGGTCACTGCGTGCGAGTTCGTGGAATGTCAATTCTGACGAAACGATCCCGGAATACGCAGAACGTCTAGCCGATAGGATTTCAGATTCTATTACAGGTAGCACGACTGGTCTGTACCGGCATTTCAAGAACGAGAACGGTATAAACAATAAAGACGCGGCCGATCGAGTTCTGGCCGACATCATGGGTGAGGTTGAACACATATTAGGACTACGCTTGAAAACGATATGCAGGCGGAACTGGCCAAGTATGACAGCGCTTCGGATGTCGATAAGGAATTTGATATTCTCGAGAAATCAGGGACGAGAACCAATGAATTCGATAAGCTTGATGATGTCGATAATGATCAACTTCCTACTGTAACCGACGTTCGTAAGACTCTAACTGATGAAGTTAAGGCAGCCGTTAACGCTTATTTTGATACGAATTCTTTTCCTATCCCCGCGCCTCCTGCTCCACCTGATCAAGATGCAGCCCAATATTTCGACAAACTTAAAAACAGCGTAATGAATGAAATCCAAGCACGCACCGGAACTACTGCATACGGTTTATGTAAAACCTATGATAACGATAATGGAGGTACAGATGCGGCGGTTGATTCAGCTGATGCGATTTTAGAAGATTTAATCGATCAAATGCAGGACGAGATTGAAGGTCACGTCACCAAAAGCTTCTCCAATGTCGCCCAAGATTACAGAAAGAATGAAGCCGCTGATATGGCCGATTTCGTCACGAATCGTGGTGAGGTAGGTACCAACATAAATGATCTGGACATACTCGATGACGTCATCGACCCCTCGACGGTGCGTTCCGGATACGGCTATAACTTCGTCAAGGAGTTTGTCGCAGAAATAGCGAAGTATGTATCCGACAATCTTAAAGATGGTACCGACTTGGCCCAATTCCGTATAGATATCATTGCGGATATGGGTGTCAAGGTTGGCGACATGCTGGCCGGTTCCGGTAGCACCCCTGAAGAAAACAAGTGGGCATGGATCTTCGGCCAGCTACCGCCTCCCCAGGATGCGGAAGCCATGGCGAATATCACCACTATCACCGATGGCATTCTTAAGGCATATGAAAAAGAAATCTCCACCATGACCAAAGACCAGATCAAGGCCTTTGATCAGACGAAGATTCAGCGCCTCGCCAATACCACCTTGAATGATGGCGTGTACCTCAAGGATGATATGGAATTACTTAACACCTATAACGGTGCTGGCACTACCATAGTACGGCAAATGCTCGCAGCCGCCAATCAATTTTTGGAAGACTTCCCATTTGACTATCCTACATCGCATCCTAGTTTGACTGACTATCAAAGTGATCTGGCAGATGCAATGCGTAGCGTGATGACCCAGGAACCATATAGGAGTCTGCCTTCTGGAGGCAGTCCAGATCCGGAGGCAACGGCTAATCTGTTAATAGGCACCTTGATCGATACCGTCGAAAAAGATTTTGACGATAGGGCAACGGCGGCCATTAATCAAGCATTAACAGCAAACCGGCAATTTAATTCCGCTATCGACGCTCACAAAGATGCCAATGATGGTCCAGTACAGGTTTGGGGTCTCTTTGAGGCTGAGGTCGGAAGTTCTAATGATACTGATGCGTTGCAGACAATTATCAGAAACACAACGGCTAACTACATCAACACTCTTAGAGGCCTGAATGTTGATATAAGTGCTTTTGATGGAGAAGATTTTGCCACAGAATTAACAACCGCTCTACAGGGCGCAAACATCTATAAACAGCCTACTTATACCTCTGACGTCGAAGATAAAGCTAATGATGTCATCACCGCTGTCGTAGCTGATCTCCTGCCGAAATTTCAAGATGTAATTGAAAAGGCAGTCAACGACAACTTCGTTGATGACGCTCAACTTGAGGATCTGTTTAATACTCAAATTAATCCAACCAACGTCACAAATCAAGGACGAATTGATATATTAAACTCCGTCCCGAACCCAGACGGATCCCTCAACAACTACGGTGACCAGCTCCTTGAAGAAATCGACGAAAAGGTCAAGGAGTATCTCCTCGCTTCCGACTTGAAGGATAACTATTCCTACTCGAAGTTCAGAGATAAGTTCGTCGAGGACCTGAAAAAATCACTCCTTGATGATGGACCTGGTGCCACCGGCGTCTATTCAAAACTTAGCACGCAAGCACTCAAAGATGCGGCCGAAGAAATCGTTACAGCGGCGATGGATAAAATCACGAAGCCGAAGACAGGTGAACCCAATCCTTTCCGGGAATACGCGGATAACAAGCATGCGTATCAGGTTGCAGAGGAAAAGCTGAATACCGCGAAAGCCGAAACCGAAGCAGCCGAAGTTACCATGGAACAACGGGAAACCGAACTCGAAGATGCCAAGGAAAAAACCAAGCTGGCCAAGGAGGCTCTTGCCGAATCCACAGACGTTCTTATTAACGAAGAGACCGGGCTGAACAAGGAATGGGCCAAGTACAAGAAGCAGTACGATTTGTACGAGGCGGGCGCGTCCGATGCCAACAGTAAAACCCCGAAAGGCGAGTAGGTCGGCAGTATCACGTTCACCAATCTCGGCATGCGCATCTACTCGACAGACTACGGTTCAGCCGAAACGATCCGCATCCAGAACAAGACCGGGCAACTGTTCTACCAGTACCTCGATCCTGACAGCCTGGACAAGAAGATGGTCGCCGCCGACACCACGGTGCAGGTGGCCGGGGACGACGCCCAAATAAGTCTGAACGGCGCCCCTATCTTCACCACCGGCCTTATCGCCAACACGACGACACCGGACTTCTCCGGCGCCCTCGTGTTCAACCAGGGCACCCTCGGCAAGACCACTCTGGCCGTCGCCGGCTACGACATGGGCAAGTACTTCTCGAAAGCCACCGGCCTCCAGGGCGTCGAGGAGAACGAACCGGATATCCAGGCCTACGAGCGCTCCTTTGAACCGCCGGCCCTGACTGTCTCGATGGGATCCGGCGACCCGGCAGCCGGTACCGAAACCGGCCTCCGGAACGCCCAGAACCAGCCGATCAGCCTGTACATGGACTTCACCCAGCTTGACCCGACCGTTCAGGTCAAGATAACGAACCTCGGCAAATCGACCGACGTCAAGATAACCTACGATTTCGACAGCACCACCGGAGTCGGGAAAATCAAGATTGACGCCAGCCGGATGATGCCGCCCTGGGGCGAAGACGACACGGTCGACACCAACGAGTACCTGAAGATGCACGAAGAATTGGTTCAGAAATGGAAGGATGACAACCCGGGCGTCGAGGATGAGGAGATCATTCAGACCGCCATGGACGACATTTACCAACAAGTCCTTGATTATCGTGGCGAGTTGATTATCGAGGAAGAGGTCAATATCTCGAACCTGAACGACGGCTACTATGTCACGAACCCGAACCTGAAGGGGCTATACATCACGACGAGCGACCTTATCGACATGGCGAAGAGCCAGGGCGACGAAGGCCCGATAACCATGCAGACGACCCCGGACAACGGCGACCTTCTCCTCGAAGTGAACACCTACGCCACCAATCCGAGAAGCACCACCTCGGAATCGATGTCGGACTTTGTCGGCGGCATGCAGTTCCAGCTTGGCGCCACCGAAGGGAACCAGGACCGGACCATCTACTCTATCCAGTCCATGTCCATGTCGAACCTCGGCCGGATCACCTGGGAAGGCACCGACTACTGTCTCCAGGACGTCCTCGGCGGCGGCATCGCCAGTCTGACCAAAGACCCCATCCTCGCCATGCGCGTTCTCAGTAAGGCGGTGGATGACGTGTCGACCCTCCGGTCGCGCTTGGGCGCGTTCCAGTCGAACATGCTGCAAACCAACATCAACAGCCTGGAAGTGGCAATTGAAAACATCACGAAAACCGAGTCGGCCATCCGCGACACCGACATGGCGGCGGAATCGACCCAGTTCACCCGCTTCCAGATCATGCAGCAGGCCGGCACGTCCATGCTCGCCCAGGCGAACCAGATAAGCCAGAACGTTCTCTCGCTCCTCCAGTAACGTTCGGAACATCGTCCCGCCAATCACCGGGCATCACTAAAGCACCATCCCCGGCGGGACGCGCACTCATACAGCGCGTCCCGCCTTTTTTCTGCTTTAACGGTTTACACCTGTTGCTCATTAATTCTTCGGTGAAACCGCGCCCGTTTTCCGCGCCGCGCACCGGGCTTTTCCCGGGAGGTATTCATCATGACTGTCACGCACACCCTGCCGGAACCGGCTGTCGTCCGCTACCGGACGCGCATCCCGGCCTTTGTCGACACGTCATTCCGGAAAATCGATCGGCTGTCCTCGGGCTGCAAGCTCGACCGGAGTTCCGTCACCGCCTCGAATCAGCAGTCCGACCATCTCCGCCGCCAACTCGCCGGTCTCGACAGCGCCCTCCGCGTGTCGTCCGAGGCCTTCACCATATCCGGCATTGCCGAAGGCGCCCTCGGCGAAATGACCGCTGTCCTCAAGGACATCCGCACGGCCGTCCTCGACGCCGCCGGCTCCGCCGTCCGTGGCCGGGTCGGTCCCGGCCAAGCCGAACTCGACGCCGCCATCGGAAAACTCGACGACATCGTCCGCACCACCACCTATTCCGGCCAGACCCTCCTCGACGGCAGCCGCAGCCTCGACTACACGGAAACCGCCGTCGACGGTCATCCCGCCGATCCTCCGCTTCTCGACCGCGCCCACACCCGTATCGACCAGGTCAATAAGCCCGACAGCGCCGTCGTTACCGTCGCCTTCACCCCGACCGCAGCCGCCCCGGCATCGTCGGAGACGCCCTCGTCCGACCCGGACGCCGTCACCGTCGCCGAGTACGACGAATCCGGCGCCGCCGTTCCGCCTTCCGTTACGACGGGAGCGGTACCGGCGGAATCAGTGGAATCAGTGGAATCAGTGGAATCAGCGGAATCAGCGGAATCAGCGGCAATGACGGGAGCAGGGCACCGCGGGGAGACGGGTAAAACAGAACCGTCACCGACGCCGTCCACCATTCCCGCCGCCATTGCTCCGGTCGCGCCTGTGCCCGCCGACGACAGCGCTATTCCGTCCGAACCGGCCCGTCGCGCTTCCCTCGAGGCCGACAACGCCCAGCCCGGCACCGATCTCGACGGCGCCGCCGTCGTCGCCGACCAGGAGTTTGTCGTTACCGGCACCGGCGGATCGCGCCTCTTTGCCTTCCCGTCCGGCACCACCGTCGGCGAAATGGCGGACAGCCTCAACGCCGTCGCCGATTCGCCCGGCGTCACCGCCACCGTCATCTTCTCCTCCGACGTCCGCGTCGACACCGCCGTCCCGTCCCGGCCGACCGCCGCCGCCGAGGCCCCGTTCGTTCTCCAAACCGTCTTCCCCCTCAGCGCCACCGACGCCGACGTCAACACCGGAGCAGGGGAGACAGCGGTCGTTATACCCGAAAGTAACGCGGCGCAACCGGTCGTGGAACACGACGCGGACGCCGTCCCGGACCAGCCCGCCACGGCCGCACCGGCCGTCAGCGCCGACCCGGCCGAAGCGGTCGTTTCCACTGACGAATCCGCCGCCGCCGATCCCGTTCCTGATCACCACGCCGCGTCGACTGTCCCGACAGTTGCCGTCGGTCCGGACCTGGTCCAGTCCCTCGTCCCCGGCCTGAACTGCGACCCGGACGGCCGCCTCTATCTCCAGGCCGGTGCCGAGACCGGTTCCTTCACCGTCTACGCGGACAAGGCCCTGACCCGTCCCGTCGGCGAAGTCCGGGACGGCGTCTTGATAGCCGCCGACGACGCGTCCCTCCCCGATCTCGGCGAAGACGCCCTCGTCGTCGCTTCCGACAGCGCTTCCGTCAACGAAGGCGATGTCTTCGTCCTCGCTTTCAACGGTCTCAGTCTCGCCAACGATCACGACGTCACCCTGTCCGGAGACATTGACTGGTTCGTCCCCGAGCAATCAGTCATGAACGGCGCCCGCCTTCAGGAAAACACCTCCCGGGATGGTGAACTCCATTTCCGCTACACCCCGACCGCGACCAATCCGGACGGCACCGTCGCCGCCTTCCAGGTCGACGCCTTCACCGACCCGGACTGTCCCGACAGCGCCCGCGTCGCCACCAGTGGCGTTGTCACCGTTCCGGCGGCTGTTCCGGCCTCTGGTCCGGCGCCGCAGGGCGATAGCGGGCCGTCCGAATTACCGTCCGAATCCTCGCCTGATCCCGTGTCCGTTTCCGGTCTTGACGCCGAAGCCGAAGGCGAAACAGTAACGCATACTGTCCGGCTGACACCGGTAGAGAACCCGGAGGGAACTGACAACGGCCTCTATGTCGCCCTCGCCGTTCCGTTGGAAAATCTTCCTTCAGATCCGGCGACCGCCACCGCCGCCTTCTCGAACCTCGGCCTCAGGCTATCGTCCCGCGACTACGGTTCCGCCGCCGCCGTCGCCGTGCAGAACCGGGCCGGCCACCTGTTCCGTCATCCCGACGACAGCCACGCCGTCGTCCCGCCCGGCGCCGCCGTCCACGTCAGCGG
>JAJBTL010000357.1:12938-13582 GCA_020860865.1 Planctomycetota bacterium
CCGGCGCGGGCCCCCCGGGGGCGGCCCCCGGGCCCCGCCCCCCCCCCCCCCCCCCCCCCGCCGCCCCCCCGGGCCCCCCCGCCCCCCGCCGCGGCGCCGACGCCACCGTGTCGATTAACGGCCAGCCGGTCCGCACGGACGGCCTCACCGCCGCCGTCGCCACTCCCGAGGTGACTGGTTCCTTCGCTTTTTCTCCGGGCGAACCGGGCAGCGCCACCATCGCCGTCGTCGGATACACCACCGGTTCCGTCGTTACCGCCGCCGGCCGCCTCGCTGCCGAACCACCCCCGGCTGTCCGCCACGTTCCCGCCGTTGCCACCGTCCTGGTCGGCTCTCCCGCCCCAGGCGCCACCGACGGCCTCTGGGACGCGGACGGCGAACTCGTCCCGGTCCAACTCGATTTCACCCGCCTCGAGCCCGCCGCCGCGCCGGTTCCGGAAGTCCCGCCATCGCCCGCACCGGCGGCGACAGTCCCCGCCGCACCGCCGCCAGCGGCGTCTTCACCCGATCCGGTCGCTCCGGAACCGGTGTCCGTGCCTGAACCGGTCGCCCCGGAACCGTCGTCCTCCGACGCGTCCATTCCGGAGACAACGGCGCAGCCGGAACAACTCCCCGCCGCGCCGGCGCCGGACAGCGGACAGCCG
>JAJBTL010000303.1:0-3894 GCA_020860865.1 Planctomycetota bacterium
GGCTACAGACATCCGGGCCGGGAGCGATGACGGTGGCGTCGAGGAGGCTGTCCGCCGCCTAAGCAGCACGGGCGACGATGGCGTCGTCCGAGGCCGGGTAGACAAAGTCGATTTTATGGAGCCGGATCAATTGGGTGAGGGCGGGGAGGAAATCGGATTCCCGGATGGGCGGCAGATCGCCAAGGTGGTTCTCGTACACCATCCGGCCGCCGCCCGGGCGGTTGGCACAGCCGAAGAGGGTGAAGCGCCGGTGGTGGCGGAGGGCCTGGTGAATCTCTTCCCCGACCACTGTTTCGCAAGGGTAGACGAGGACGCGGCTCCGGTCTGGCATGGCTGGTTTTCCTCCACGTCGCGTCGATTGACACAACATTCCGCCGCCTTAAAATTGTTTACGGCTTAAGGCAGCCACTCGAAGCTGTTCTCTAACTTCGGATCGTCGTCGTAGACGAGGAAATATGGCCGGCAGGCTTAAATTTTCCCCGGTATTTTGGGCAGAAAATACGCCGAGAGGCCATTTTGACGAAGTATACGGCGGCGAGACGAAATTATAGAACGGCTTCTATCCATTCTCATAAAGGGGAAAACCATGTCAACCCATTGCGGGAACGCCGACAAAAACGACAAACGTTGCACCTGTTCATACACCAGTTGTCCGCGCCACGGCGTCTGTTGCGGATGCGTCGCCTATCACCTGAAAGACAAGCAGTTGCCGCAGTGCTATGTCGAGGCCGGCGTCAAGTAGCGGGCGAACGACGCCAGGCCGGCGAGTTGTCCGGATTCATGCTTCCACGAAAAACCCTGCGTCAGCTTTTGGCCCGCGTTTTCCACGCGGTCGGGGAGTCGTGGGGTTCTGTTATGACCTTACCGGATTCGTCCTTCGGCAGCCAATCGACTTTTGTATTGTGGCTGGTATGTCCGGGCAGACGCTTATCCATCGGGTCGCCCGGTTCGACATGGACCATGACGTCGACGGGACGGGTTGTCGATTCGGCGTTGACGCCGAGGTCGAGAATTCTGTCCTGGACGTCCGAGGCGATGGCGTGGCCCTTTTCCACCGACAGATCCTTGTCCACCGTGATGTGAAGGTCGACCGCCACCGCGTTCGAACAGATGACGCGGGTGCGGATGCGGTGGGCGTCGATGACGCCGTCGGTGGCGAGGACGGTTTTCCTGATATCCGAACACAACCGGCGGTCGGCGCTGGCGTCGAGGAGGGCGCCGAGGGTCGGGTGCATGACCTCCCACGCCGCCTGTAGGAGCATCACGCAGACGACCACCGTTCCGACCGGGTCGAGGAACCAGAGGTTATACCCGAACCGGGCGCCAAGCGCGGTGCCGCCGAGGGTGAGAAGGGGAGGGATTGAACTGAGGGCGTCGGACCGGTGGTGCCAGGCGTTGGCGACGAGGGCGCTTGAACCGTACTGCACACCCCGTGCCGCTGTCCAGCGGTAGAGGATTTCCTTACTTGCTATCGACACGAACGCCACCGCCGTGGCGACGATGGTGAGGGCGTCCACCGTCGTCATCGTTGCCGGCACGGCGCCGGTGCTGGCGGCGGCGAGGGCGATGACGGCGTTGTACCCGAGGCCAAGGCCGACGGCGGCGAGGGCGACGCCGATTATCATGGTGACGAGGGTTTCGATTTTCTGGTGGCCGTGCGGGTGTTCGGCATCGGCTGGAGCGCTCCAGTACCTGACGCCGACGAGGATGGCGCAGTCGGTGGCGAGGTCGGAGACGGTGTGAACGGCGTCGGCGAGGAGGGCGTTCGACCGGGACAGGTAACCGGCGGCGCCTTTCAGGACGGCGAGGAAGAGGTTGACGACACGCCAACCCAGGTAACCCGGGATATGTCCCGGACGGCGGTGCCGGAGGCCCGTTCATAACGGGAGAAATGAACCGTATCGGCAGGCCGGGAGGTGTCGGTTGCGCTCATAGTATGCGTTCGCCTGTTGTACATCTCCCGGAACCCCTTAAGTATCTGTATGCCTCACCGTGAGGATCCTGCCGGATTCACGGTAAGGCATGAAAAGAAGCAAGTAGGTACTATTGTTTTTATTCGCGAGTGTGAGGCGACAAGGTTTGGTTATTCGCTGGTTCCCCAAACGTCATGGAAGGGACCGATAATATCACCCGTTATTTTGCCTTTCTTGAAAACGGCCGGGTTTACTATGCCTTCAAGACGCAAGTCGAACGGTTCATCGGACCGTTCTGTTTGACTCATTTTCTCGAGTTCTTCCCGGATGTAACGCTCAATAGCCGAAGACGACAACAGCCCTTTAACCTTGGCTTGTTCTGCCAATTCTTCCGGAAGTGTTATACGTATGACTATCTCGCCCATTTTTGAATCCTGAATACCGCCACTATCCATTTACAAGATGGCATTCAACGGCGTGCGCCAACTGGCCCGGAGTTCATCGATGTCGAGGTCGAGGAGGAGCTTGTCCACGTCCTTGATGACCAGGCGGGGCTGGGCGGTAACGATGCCGACCTGGGAGAAGACGACGCCGGCATTGTTCAGGACGTCCTCGAACTCGCCGGCGCGGTTGGCGTCGACTTCGACAATGAGGCGGCTCGCCGATTCGCCGAACAGCCTGGCCGCCGTCGGGACCGGGCCGTCCGTCGCCATGAGGTGAATGTCCAGGTCCATGCCGAGGCCTCCGGAGAAGGCCATTTCCGCCGCAGCGGCGGCGAAACCGCCGTCGGAGCAGTCGTGGCAGGACCGGACCATGCCCCGGTTCATTGTCTCGTACAGGGCGCGGTAGGACCGGACGGCCGTCGCCGCGTCGACCTTCGGGACGACGGTGCCGATCTCGTTCCTGAGTGACAGGTAGGTGCTGCCGCCGAGTTCGTTCCGCGTCGTGCCGACGAGGTAGACGTGGCTGCCGCCGTTTTTCAAGTCCATACTGATGGCCTTGCGGCAGTCCGGCATCACGGAGACGGCACTGATGAGGAGCGTCCCCGGAATGACGATGACATCGCCCTGGACGGCGAATTCATTGTTCAGGGAGTCCTTTCCGGAGATGAACGGGGTTTCGTAGACCATGGCGAAATCGTGGCAGGCTTTCGCCGCCCTGACCAGGCCGCCGAAACGGTCCGGCTTGTTGCAGTTCCCCCAGCAGAAATTGTCGAGGATGGCGCAGCGGTCCAGGGGAGCGCCGACGGCGACAAGGTTTCGGAGCGCTTCGTCAATGGCATTTGCCGCCATCCAGTACGGGTCGATGTCGGAATAGGCCGGTTTCAGGCCGTTCGAGACGGCGATGGCCCGGGTGTTCCCGAGAATCGGGGTGATGACGACGGCGTCGCCGGGGCCGGATTCGTCGACGCCGACGAGGGGCTTCAGAACGGAACCGCCCTGCACCTCGTGGTCGTACTGGCGGATGACCCATTCCTTCGAGCAGACGTCCCAGGCGCCGAGGACGTTCTTCAGGGTGGCGCCGTAATCCTCGTCCACCGGGACTGACGGTTCCGGAAGGGCGGGGGTGTTCCATTCGGCGTCGCGTTCGGTCATCGGGATGCTGTCGTGGAGGAACTCCATGTCGAGGCGGCCGACGATTTCGTCCTTCCACATGAGGGTCAGGTGGCGGTCGTCGGTGAACTCGGCGATGGCGGTGATTTCGACATCCTCCTCCTTGGCGAGGGCCTGGAGGGCCATGAGGTTGGACGGATCGGTGGAGATAACCATCCGCTCCTGGGCTTCCGAAATCCAGATTTCGTAGTAATTGAGTCCTTCGTACTTCAGCGGCACTTTGTCCAGGGAGACGCGGACGCCGCACTTTTCGCCCATTTCGCCGAGGGCGGACGACAAGCCGCCGGCGCCGCAGTCCGTGATGCATGAGTAGAGGCCGGCGTCGCGGGCGCGGAGGAGGAAGTCGGTGACTTTCTTCTCCTCGATGG
>JAJBTL010000303.1:3904-13515 GCA_020860865.1 Planctomycetota bacterium
GAGACGGTGGCGCCGGGGATACCGTCGCGGCGGGCCCGGCCGCCGACGACGAGGGCGATTTCGCCCGGGGTCGGGGAGCGTTTCGCCGACATTTCCTTCGGGATGATGGCGAGGTTGCCGCAGAAGACGAGGGGGTTCCCGATATAGCGTTTATCAAAACAGATGGCGCCGTTGGCGGTCGGGATGCCCATGCGGTTGCCGTAATCGCGGACGCCGGAGACGACGCCCTTGAAGACCCGGAGCGGGTGGAGGGCTCCGGCCGGGACTTCGTCCTGCGGGAGGTCGGGGGGGCCGAAGCAGAACACGTCCGTGTTCAGGATAGGTTTCCCGCCGAGGCCGGTGCCGAGGGGGTCCCGGATAACGCCGCCGATGCCGGTGCCGGCGCCGCCGTAGGGTTCGATGGCGGAGGGGTGGTTGTGGGTCTCGACCTTGAAGGCGATGCCCATTTCGCCGTTGAAGTCGATGACGCCGGAATTGTCCTCGAACACCGACCAGCACCAGTCCCGGTCGAGATCGCGGGTGACCTTGGCGATGGTGGTCTTGAGGAGGTTCTGGATGTTTTCAACCGCGCCGCCGTTTTCCCGGTAACGGATTTTTCCTCTGAACGTCTTGTGGCTGCAGTGTTCGCTCCAGGTCTGGGCGATGGTCTCGAGTTCGATATCGGTGGGATGACGGCCGAGGCCGGAAAAATACTGCTGCACCGTCTGCATTTCCTCGAGGGACATGTAGAGTTGGCCGGTAAGGGACAGCTTCTCGAGTTCATCGTCCGAGAGGCCCTGGAGAACGACTTCGCGGCGTTCGTGGTAGGACATGTCGGAGGCGACGCGGCCGAGGGTCAGGGGGGCGTCTATTGAGACCTGTTCAATTATCGGATTGGCGAGAATCCGGGTGACGGCGGTGTAGAGGACGTTTTTCGACACCGGGCCGTTCAGGATGTAGCGGCGGCCGAGGCGGAGCCATTCGGCAGTGTAACCGAGTTCCCGGATGCCTTTCAAGGCCGACGCCTCCGACGGTTCCATAACGCCGGGGCGGCGGGCGATGTCGATGACGTGATCGAGCTTGTCGCGGCCGGGGAAGACGGGCTGGTCGATGGAGAACATTTCGACTATGGGATCGCAGAGGAGTTCCGCCGCCACCCGGTCGATATCCCGGGGCGAAAAGGCGCCGTGGATGGCGTAGAGCCGGACGGACCGGGCGCTGGCCAGTTCATTGAGGCCGAATTCCCGGAGGTCGTGGAGGGCGCGGTGGGCTTCGACATCCATCTCGGAATCGCGGACGGCGACTTCGACAAGATAGGTTTTCAGATTCGCGGAACTGCTTTCGTGGTAACTGAACATGGGGTGCCGTCTCCAAGTAGAACATCGTAGAATGCATACGCAATACAACACGTCGCGGCGCGGCGTTCACGCCGGCGCCAAGGGGCGGAGCATAGGTTTCAATCCATTGTATTGTACAGAGAGAAGGACGGAGTCAAACAAAATTGAAAAAGAACGGCGCGACTTCGTCGGGAAGTCGCGCCGCGTCATGCGTTTTTAGGCTGTCGGACAATTACTTGCCGATGAGCTGCTTGCCGACTTCGACAGCGGTGGCGGCGTCGGCGGTGTAGGCTGTGGCGCCGATTTCGTCGGCGAAGGCCTGGGTGACGGGCGCGCCGCCGACCATGACCTTGGCCGGGGAGTTGGCGGCCTTCAGGGCTTCGACACAGTCGCGCATGGCCGGCATGGTGGTGGTGAGAAGTGCGGACAGGCCGACGATGCAGGCATCGTTTTCTTCGGCGGCGGAGACGAATTTTTCCGGCGGGACATCGGTGCCGAGATCGACAACCTTGAAGCCGGCGCCCTTGAACATCATGGCGACGAGGTTTTTCCCGATATCGTGGAGGTCGCCCTTCACGGTGCCGATGATGACGGTGCCAAGCGGTTCGACGCCAGCCTTGACCATGGCCGGTTCAAGGACGGCCATGCCCTTGTTCATGGCGCGGGCGGCGATGAGGACTTCGGGGACATAGACCTGGTTATTTTTGAACTTTTCACCGATAATGCCCATGCCGGCGATAAGGCCCTTTTCCAGGATGTCGCGAACGCCCATTCCCTCGTCAAGGGCTTCCTGCACCAACTTCTCGACTTCCTTCGCCTTGCCCTTTTGCAGACGTTCGCTGATGAGATCCAGGTCGGCCATGATGTCTCCTCTTTCGTTTGATTGGGAAAATGGTTTTTAAGACTTCCCGGCGCGGCCCTTTGGACAGCGCGTCGGCATGCATTCTTTCATCATGGTAGTATAGCCGTTGACGCCAACCAAAGCTATGAATCTGGACTCAAGTTTTGGTAATCTTGTGCTAAGTATAGTCCACGGCTCTTTTTGCAACTATAATGGGCTTGCGTCGTTCGGGTTTACAGCGACAATGGCATCTGCCGTCAGAGCGTGTTATTAAATTGTGTATCGTCGTGTCAGACGAGGAAAAAGAGGCGGCAGGCTTGTTTTTTGACCGGCGGTGAGGGTCAAAAAACATGCCGAGAGCCGATTTTGACGAAGTATGGCGCGACGAGACGCATTTTAATAACATGCTCTCAGAGTACCAAAAACGGCGTGGGGCGAGGGCTTACGCCGACGCGAGGTGACGGCGGGGACGCTCGTCGTCCGCCCCCGGAATCGTCCGCCAAGGGCATCCACCATGCATACCACGAGTGTACCACATTAATCGCCGTAGAGGAGACAACGGAGAATGTCAACCACAACCGCCGACCACCCGCACCATCCCACCGGACTCAGCGCCCTGGAGGTCGAGGAAAGCCGCCGTCGCCATGGCTTCAACCTCCTCACGCCACCGGAACGCGATCCGTGGTGGCGGTTGTATTTCGAAAAATTCAAGGACCCGATTATCCGCATCCTCATGGTGGCGGCGCTGGTGGCGCTCCTTGTCGGCCTCCATGAGGGCGAGTTCATCGAAGGTATCGGCATCCTCGTCGCCATCTTCCTCTCCACCGGGTTGTCGTTCTTCAACGAATACCGCGCCGCCCGCGAATTCGACATCCTGAACCAGGTGTCGGACAGCGAGGAATATACGGTTATCCGGGATGACCGCCACCAATTGGTCCCGAAGAAGGACCTGGTGGTCGGGGACATCGTCGTCCTGGATCAGGGCGCCGAGATTCCGGCCGATGGCCGGGTCGTGGAAGCGGTGTCCCTCCAGGTCAACGAGTCAAGCCTGACCGGGGAATCGGTGCCGGTCGGGAAACGTCGCGGCGCCGACGGCGAGGATTCCGGCCTCGCTTATCCAAGGAACGTCGTCCTCCGGGGGACGACGGTGTCGGACGGCCACGGGATAATCGAACTGACCGCCGTCGGCGACGCGACGGAGATCGGCAAGACGGCCCGGGCGGCGTCGGAGACGCCGGACACGATGACGCCACTGGCCAGGCAACTGGAGAAATTGGCGAATGTCATTTCCATCGGCGCCTTCCTCGCCGCCGCCGTCATTTTTATCGTCCAGACCATTCGCGGCGCGGTGAACCGGGAAATCTACCAACTCGGCGAACATGCCGGACGCATCGTCCGCCTGCCGCTGTCCGGCGGGCAGTGGTACAGCTTCGCCGTCCTCGCCGTGGCTGTGGCTATCCTTTCCATGCAGATCTGGCTGCCGGTCCTCCGGGACGCCCTCGCCATGATTGGCCGGGGCGGTAGTTTGCCGCCGTGGCTGAACCAGACCGGGAAACGGGGCCTTGCCCGTCAGGCGACGGTGGCGGTGGGGCTCGTCGTGGTGGCGGCGTTGTTCGGGTTGGTGACGGGGATACTCGACTTCCGCCATACCTGGCTGCCGTTTACCGCCTTCGGGGCGTTTCTCCAGTACTTCATGCTGGCGGTGACGGTCATCGTCGTCGCCGTCCCGGAAGGGCTGCCGATGTGCGTGACATTGGCATTGGCCTATTCGATGCGGAAGATGACGGCGTCTAACAACCTGGTCAGGAAAATGCATGCCTGCGAGACCATCGGCGCGGCCAGCGTTATCTGTTCCGACAAGACCGGCACCCTGACCATGAACGAAATGCGCGTCCACCGGGCCGTGTTTCCCTTCATCGACGGCGAAGCTTTGCGGTCGTCATGTACCGGCCCGGACCGGCTGTTCGAGGCGGCGTCCGTCAACGCCACCGCCAACCTCCTTGAACGTGACGGCAGGACCGAACCCCTCGGCAACCCGACGGAAAGCGCCATCCTCCTGTGGCTCCACGCTTCCGGGCGGGACTATGCGGCGGCGCGGGACCGCTTTGTCCTCCGCCAGCAACTGGCGTTCAGCACCGAACGGAAGTTCATGGCCACCGCCGGCCTCAGTGGCGTCGACGGCGGGGCCGTCCTCTATGCGAAAGGGGCGGCGGAAATCCTCTTGGCCCGCTGTTCAGGCCGCCGGGGCGCGGACAGCGCGGTCGTTCAGTTGTCCGACGCCGATCGCCGGGATATTCTCGAGGATGCCGCCTCGTACCAGAACCGGGGCATGCGCATCCTCGGGTTTGCCTCCCGGGCGGTGTCGGAATCATTTCTCGCCGACGACATCGACGCCGATGCGGTGACGGAACTGGTCTGGGAAGGGTTTTTCGCCATTGCCGATCCGATTCGACCGGAAGTGCCGGCGGCAATCGACCGCGCCCTCGGGGCCGGGCTCCAGGTCAAGGTCGTCACCGGCGACAACCAGGCGACGGCGCGGGAAATCGCCCGGCAGGCCGGTCTCTGGAAAGACTCGGACACGGACGACCAGATCATTCGCGGGGACGAGTTCGAGGCGCTGTCGGACGAGGACGCCTCCGCCGCTGCCAAACGCATAAAGGTCATGTCCCGGGCCCGGCCGCTCCACAAGCTCCGCCTCGTTAAACTTCTCCAGGCACAGGGGGAGGTGGTGGCGGTGACCGGCGACGGCACCAATGACGCGCCGGCCTTGAACCACGCCGATGTCGGCCTCGCCATGGGGAAGACCGGCACCGCCGTCGCCAAGGAGGCGGCGGACATTATCCTCCTGGACGATTCCTTCAACTCCATCGTCAATGCCGTCGCCTGGGGCCGGAGCCTCTACGCGAACATCCAGAAGTTTGTCGTCTTCCAGTTGACCATCAACCTGGCGGCGGTCGGCATCGCCCTCCTCGGGCCGTTCCTCGGCGTGACGTTGCCGCTGACGGTTATCCAGATGCTCTGGGTCAACCTTATTATGGACACCTTTGCCGCCCTCGCCCTCGCTTCCGAACCGCCGGATTGGGGCCTTATGGACCAGGCGCCCCGGCGGCCGGACGCCTTCATCATCACCACGGTGATGAAGCGGTTCATTATTGGCGTCGGCGCCACCTTCCTCGGCCTGTTCGTGGTGACGCTTCTGTTCCGGCGCTGGTTCCCCCTCGATCCGGCAGTGCCGGGCGGACGGCACAATCTGACCCTGTTCTTTACCGCCTTCGTCTTTATGCAATTTTGGAACCTGTGGAACGCCCGGGTGTTCAACTGCAGCCGGTCGGCGTTCAGCAATCTTCGGGAGAGTCGTGGGTTCCTCCTGATGGCCCTCGTCATCCTCGTCGGCCAGGTGTTGTTGGTCCAGTTCGGCGGGGCCATGTTCAGGGTGACACCGTTGTCCCTGGGGGAATGGTTCTGGCTCCTGGTCCTGACGTCGCCGGTTCTCTGGGTCGGCGAAGCGTGGCGGCTCCACAAGCGGTCGATGAACGATCCGGATTATTGGCGGTATTCGTGAGTATTTGGGATCGTGGTAGTGTACCACGTTGCTTTGGATTGATAAACCGGTACAATCGGGAGGATTTGGGCCGGGTCGGGGCTGTTCGTGGCATTCCTTACCGGCGGCAGGATAATTTCCGAGAATATCCTGTTTTCTTCCTTAAGTTTTCCCGGGATCAACCGATAACATAAGCACGACGGGAAGGTTCCGGAGGCCTTGAAGGGAAGAAACACCAAGGGCAAAGGGACTCCTCGCTACAGATAACTAGAGACGCGGCAGGTGGTTATCACTGCGAGCGCACTGTCGTCGGCGCACGGACGCGGCCGGATGAAGCTTACCCGACTGCCTTGTCCATGCACCGTCCGTCAGTGACGGGTTTTTGTCGTTTGTGTGTGGGTGCGGTGGCGGTTTTTGTTGGATCGGTCGGCGGCATGCGCCTTTGTGGCAGCGACCAAGCGACCCTGGCTTACAGGGGGATGAACAATGAAGATATCTGGATATGGCGAATTCCAGCAGATGCGGAAGGCTTCCCAAAAGGATGACGCCCATCTCAAGGAAACGGCGGAACGGGCCGAGGCGGAAAGCGAAAGCTCCGACGCGGTGTCCATCAGCCCCGAAGCGCGCCGCAAAGGCAAGCTTCGCATGGCGTCCGACTACCGGGAAAGCCGGGTAGCCGATGTCAAGGCCAGGCTGGAAGCCGGCACCCTCGTCACCGACGAATCACTGAAGTCGGGGACCCGGAAAATGCTTGGCGCCCTGTTCTCCGGCGACCTCTAAACCGGCAACAGCCACCTCCCGGGATGCGGGCGGGTGGCTGTTCCTCATAGATTTATACAATAACGCCCTGCGAGCACGCAGGGCGTTATTGTTATGACAGACGCGATGCGATCATATGAGTGGCTTTTGACACTTTGGTAGCTATTGCCCCGACCCGCGTCCTGCCCAAAAATGCCTGGCGGCGATTTTATGCTTAGCGGTCCGGCATGTTTGGAGAGAGGCTTTTGACGCTGTTGGCGTGAGATGCGGCTAGAAGTATAATCAACGCACTTTGAGGTATGAATTTCGGAAAAGGTTGATCCGGCAAAAAAAGAAAGACCCCGGGAGTACCCGAAGCCTCGAATGGGTGGAACCTGGCGTACTGGACCGTGTGGGGCTGGAATCAGGAAGAGATGAAGCAGACGAGATCGTCTTCGATATAGTCCGGCTCGCCGATGTTTTCTTTAATCGCGCCGGCGGCGACGGAAAAGCCGTTTATCGCATTTTCAAAATCGCCCGAGTCGCCGATGACCATCACGAGGCCGGTCTGGGCCAGACCGCAGGGAAGGACAAAATACTGGATGGCTTCCTCCAGCGGTTCGTCGTCGAGCGGCATACAGGTGAACGGGGTGCCGTCGTGGTCGAAATCGCCCTGTTCCGCCATCTTGTCGAAGATTTCCACCAGGCGGTCCGAACCTTCGCCACGGCAGGCGGCCTGGATGCAGCCGTGATCGATCAGCGCCTGGGCATAGGTCTGGAGAAGGGCGTCGTCAACCGGGCCGGACATGTTGACCAGGGCGGTAAAGGTCCGGGCGGGGAAGGGAAAACGGAGCGTGTCCCCATTGGCGCGCATGGCGAAAAAACGTTGATCGTGAACAGTACCCAAAACAGTCCCCCCGACTAGACGGGCCAGCGCCGCCTCGCGCGTGGTCGCTGTGCCGTCAAAGAATGTATCCTTCACGTCCCATCCCTTCCAGGATCTGGAGATGACTGTGGAAACACAGACATCCTCGCCGGCAGGGTCTCCCCCCCCCTTGTCGGTCCTTTGTAACAGTCTCGCCTGGCGAAACCGCATAAAGGACCATATCCCCGGCATGTGCCACGAAAAATGTTCCGAAACAGCGTCATAACCGGTTCCGCCCGCCACCCGCTTCGTCATTCCCGCTTCGGCTCTTTTCTCCCGGAAAGCCGGGAAAACAAAGCCTGTCGCCAGTGTGACCTCGCCGTGGCCGATGGTACCGGTTCTGGTACCGCTTCGTGAAAACCTGCACTGTCCAAACGCATTCCGGATCAGCCCGGCCAGTCGCGGTGTGTCACGACGTGTACCATGTAATTCAGGCCGTACGGAATCGCGTCCGCTCCCCTATGGGCAGCACCGCGTCATGGTTCAAATACCATTTTCCCTAACGTGTTCTCACCTGGTATGTGAAAAATCCATTCCAGGACACCTCGGAGACGGTTTACACCACGTCTCACCTCCGGGCAGGCCACGTTTTCCGCTGGCTCGAGAACGAACCGTTACTTTGACCCTGACAATTATTTCCTGTCGGGAAGTTTTCGTCAAGGCTCTTTTCCGTAACGCTTCACGCTTTTTGCTCAGGCTTTCTTGCCTTTGGCCCGACCTATCCTTATAATGGGGAGAGGCTCCGGTCCGGAGGCAGGGCGGCCGGGCGCTGCGAGTTTTTCGTAAATTCATACAGAGAAAAAAACGTGAAGTCGTTCGCCACCGCGTCCGATAATGCCGTGGCCATCGGCAACCATTTCCTGACGAAGGAGTTTTCATGGGGGCAACCATCCTCGACGGCGCCAGCGAAACCGCCGCCGTTCTTGCCGAAGTAAAGGCCAATGTGGAGGCGTTGGCACGGGTTGGCAAAAAACCATGCCTCGCCGCAGTCCAGGCCAACACCGACCCGGGCACCGAATGGTATGCCCGGGCCCAGGCCAAACACTGCGCCGAACAGGGTGTCGATCACCGGCACGTGGTTCTTCCGGCCGACAGTTCGAACGATGCCATTGTCGAGTGTATTAATTCACTGTCGAACGATGATTCGGTGTCCGGCATCATTCTCCTGACGCCGTTACCGGCCGGGGCGGATTATGTGCGGATTGCCGGGGCGATTAATCCGATCAAGGACGCGGAAGGGGTGAATCCGTGCAAGTTGGGCGAATTAATGATAAACGGGGTTGTCGATCCGGCGCCGTGCACCGCCTTGGCTGCCTTGACCCTCATTAAAACCGCCCGTCCGAACCTGGCCGGGGCGAGGGCGCTCGTGGTTGGCCGGAGCGCCACGGTCGGCAAGCCGCTGGCCCTTCTCCTCCTTGCCGAACACGCGACAGTGACTGTCGCGCATACCCGGTCCGACATCAGGCACGCCATGCTCGATGCCGAAATCGTCGTCGCCGCCGCCGGCGCTTCCGGCGCCCGCTGGCGGGCGTATGAAAAGAAATGGGCCGAGTGGAAGCAGAACGGCGGCGACCGGCCTGACCTTCCGAACCTGGAGCCGTTGGTCCACGTGGACATGGTCCGCCGTGGCGCCGTGGTTGTCGATGTCGGCGACAACAACATCCCGTCCGGCCTCGACACGGACGGCGCGCCGGTGAAAAACTCGAAAGGCCGGGCCGACATGCGCTACTCCGGCGACGTCGATTTCGACAAGGTCAGGGAAGTGGCTGGTTTTATCACCAATCCCCGGGGCAGCGTGGGCCCTCTGACCAACGCCTTCCTCCTCCGGAACGTCACCCGGGCGGCCCTTCGGGTGGCCGGTCTGCCGCCGACGGAGTCGCGGTGAAGCTCCTCGGGGTCGATCTTGGCGACCGCCGGGTCGGCTTCGCCGTCACGGACGAGGCCGAACTCCTGGCCGTGCCGTCCGGCTTCGCGCCGGTGCGGAGCCTCGACGAAGCCCGCATCGCCGTCGTCGACAAGGCCGAGGCGGAAGGGGCGGAACAGGTTGTCCTCGGGAATCCCATAAATATGAATGGCCGTCCCGGGCCGAAGGCGAAGGAGGCGGCCTTGTTCGCCGAGATGCTCCGGGAGGATGGGCTGGATGTTGTCCTCTGGGACGAACGCCTGACCACGAGCGAAGCGACCCGCCTTCTCCGCGATGCCGGCCACAACCGGAAGCAACGAAAAACCCTCATCGACGCCAATTCGGCC
>JAJBTL010000368.1 GCA_020860865.1 Planctomycetota bacterium
CCTGTCATGCGGCGGTCCGTCGCACTCGTTCGATTACCTGTCCATGTGGTTCGGGGAAGAACTTCGATATGGACGACCGCCGACTATCTATTTACTTTTCTTCAGGTTTTGGTTTCGCTTTCTCAACCTTTTTTCTTTTTCTTAACTTTCTCTTTCTTATTGCTACAAATATGTTTTCGGCGGCGGGGAAGGAAACTTGAGAATTATTTTTAACTTTTTCCTTGCGCTTATTTGCCAGCCGCCACAACCGCCTCCGGAGTTATCGGACGGGAGGAGACTTTTAACGCGGAAAGAAAAAACCTCCCGCCGGGGGAGGTTTTTCAGGAAAGTGTGGAGGATTATCGGTACTTAACCGTAGATGACGATGGCTTCCGGCCGTTTAATCCGTGGTACCAGTGTCTCCATCACCCGGAAGACATGGTCGAGCTTTTCGTTCCCCATGTAGGCGGTAATCATGTCCTGTCCGATAACGAGGTCGATATACTGCGGTTCGGTGTACAGGAGAATGGCGCTATTTTTTTTCAGCCGGGAACTGCGGAACAGTTTCCCGACCAGGCTGCGGACCCGGTCCACTTCCATGATGCCGGTGCCGGGCTGGATGCGGTGCAGCTTGGCATAAAGGTCGGTGGAAACGACGAGCGCCCGCGAACCGGACGCGCCGTTGTCGATTAGGGTCTCCAGGCCCTTGGCGAGATCGGTCACCGGGTTTTCGTCCGTCGACCAGTCGGAAATGTCCATTTTGGTCGTGCCGGGGGCGGTGAGGATGCCGTCGATGCCCTGGTCCGGCAGGCCGTGGAAGATGATGTCGTCCTCGCGGCGGGCGGCGAGAATGGCGGCTTCGCGGGCGGCCTGGACGCCGGTGCCGGTCGGATTGTCGATGTCGCGCCAGGAGACCATGAAGTCGGAATACACCGTGGTCCGGCGAAGGAAATCGCGGCGTTCGATTTGAATGGGGGGTGGCGTCGTCCCTGGCCCAGGAGTCGGCGGCGGCCTTGTCCGCGTGTTCCATAACGTCCCGGTGGACCGTCTCGGCCTGGGCGCCGACGACCCGAACGTCGAGGAAGCGGCGTCCGACAAGGGTCCGGCTGGCTTCCGTCACCACCGCCGCGTCTATTTTTCCCCACTGGTCTTCGGTCAGTGGAGCCCCGTCACGCATAAGATATCGCATAGCATGCTCCTTACTTTAAAAACGGGTTCGCGGCTTACTCCTTCAGACTGCCGATAGTGGCGCCGCCGTCCTGGACGGTGGCGTTCGGCCGAATGCCGAGGGACTCCATCATCTCCCTCACCTCGTCGGCGCCGGAGGCGAGGTGTTCCGCTTCGGTGGCGTCGAGGTACTTGAGGAGGGTGTACAGTTCGCCGACGTGGGCCCGCTCCTCGTCCCGGATGTCGGTGAGGACCGCCTTGACGAGGGGATCGTCGGAGGCGTTGGCGTGGGCGTCGTACAGGAAAATCGCCTCGATTTCCCCGACGATGTCGGTACGGATGGCCTGGACCAGGTCATACTTGGTGAGCTTTTTGTCACCCAGGTTGGCGGCAAAGGGATCTGGCATGTTGGGCATGATTCCGACCTTTCTCAACAAAAGTAAAAATCCAGGACACTCCCCACAAACCCTCATTCCTGGATACTAAAAACCCTATGCGGAAGCTCGCCCACCCTTATGGGAAAGAATAACGTGAACAATGGGCGAAATAACGCGATGATACTGATAGCTGTCCTGTTTTTTCACAGAACATACGTGTAAAACAGGAATTGTGGTCGAATGTTCGGTCGGACATCGGACCGGCGGGTGAGGAATAGTCATCCACTGTACTACATCAAGTGGTCCCGGAGCTTGATAGAACGGCTTCCAGCCATTGCCGGGAAGGGGAATGGACGAAGCGGCGGCAGTGGAAGCGGCGTCACGAACCGGCGTTGTTTTGTTATTGTGTCGACAAACCGTGGCGCGTCTTCGCGTTCCGTTTGTCGCCGGACGTGGTTGGCGGCGCTGTCACCGGGAGATTTGTCCGGGTGGAACAGCTTGCAAAAATGGAAACTTGAATTACAGTATAGGGAGGTGGCGATCCGGATTCATGAGGTCCGACACGTTCGTTGGCAGGCTCCCCCGAATCTTTCTGGAGAGTGGATGTTATCCAGGTTCACACGAAAACCATCCGCCCGTACCCGCGTCTGGCGGGACTCTGCCGCCGCTCCCAACAACGACAGGCGGGAGCCGTCGTTTTTTATCAGCCTCTCCCACAAGGCGGCCCTGTACGCGGTCGGGCTGGTGCTGACGGTTCTCCTTATCCTTGGCCTTTTCAGTTATGTCGAAAACCGGCGCCAGGCGCTGGACTCGGCCTCGGCCGGGGCCTTCTCCGTCGCCCGGGCCGTGGCTGTCGGCATCGACGGCGACGCCATGGTGGAGGAAATCGCGAGCGGCGAACGCAGCGAAAACTGGTTTTCCATCAAGCGTGAACTGGAAAAAGTCCAGGACAACACCCGCCTGAGCGCCCTCTATATTGTCGGCATGCCGGAGGACAAGTACCACCGGCTCTACGTGGCGGCGTTCCACGACCGCCCGGTCGGCCACCGCCGGGAAAAGGACATGCTCCCGGCCGCGCTCCAGCGCACCCTCGATACCGGCATGGTGCTCCGGTCCCGGGTGTTGACGGTGGTGAACGGGGACGATGAGACAGCCGGCGGCAAGTACATATCCGCCTTTGCGCCGGTCCGTTCCGACGACGGCGCCGTCGTTGGCGCGGTCGGGGCGGTGGTGGACGCCTCGTCCGCCCTGGCCCAGGCCGACGCCTTTGGCGGCAAACTCCTTCTCCTTATCATTCCCCTCGTCCTGGCGAGCGGTCTCTTCGTGTTCTGGCTCAGCCGCCGGAGCGTCGGCGTGCCGCTTCTTGCCCTGACGGACGCCACCCGCATGCTGGCGGACGGCACGCCGGACATCCCGGCCGTCCCGATGCCCGGCAATGAACTCGGGCTCCTGGCGGAAAACATCCGCCGCGTCGCCCTCGCCGTCAACACCCTCGTGAGGGGGGTGGACAAGCTGTCGTCCCGCACCTTCAACGACGCCGATCACCATGCCCGCCGCGCCTTGCCCGGCAATTACCTCAAGGTCGCCGAAGGCGTCCACAAAGCCATCGCCATAATGGACAACTTCGATTCGTCAGTCTATATTGTCGATCCGAAGACCTACCAGTTCCTCTACTTCAACCGGCGCATGGAACACATCAACGCCCTGACGCCGGACCAGTTGGAAAGGGTCCGCTGTTATCAGGTCATCGGCGACCGCGGGGACGGGCCGTGCGCCATGTGCCCGCTGCCGAAATTGTTCAACAGCCGATCGAATACGCAGTATCCGTTTCATGATTTCGAGTACTTCAACATTCACACGCGGAACTGGTTTTCGGTGCGGGCCAGCCTTATCCGTTGGTTCGACGGCCGCCTCGTCCTCCTCTGCGTCGCCCGGGACATAGGCGAAGCGAAAAAGGCGGAGGAGAAACAGCGGGAGCAGGAGCGCCTTCTCGAGGACGCCGTCCGGGCCGCGAACGAGGCGAACCGCCTCAAGTCCACCTTCCTCGCCACCATGAGCCACGAACTGCGGACGCCGATGAACGGCATTATCGGCTTTTCCGAACTGGCGGTGAACGATCCGGACACGCCTCCGAACATCCGGGACTACCTCGGAAAAATCCACGAAAGCGCCCTCGAACTCCTTGAACTCATTAACAACATCCTGGACATTTCCCGCCTCGAAAGCGGCGACATCGACGCGGAGACCGTGCCGTTCACCGTCCGGGACATCTTCGACGAAATGAACACCGTCTTCCGGCCCCGGGCCAGGGAAAAGGGGCTTGAACTGTTTTTCTACGCCGAGTCGTTTTCCCTTGGCACTCTTCGGGGCGACGCGGACAAGCTCCGCCAGGTCCTCCGCATCCTTCTCGACAACGCCATCAAGTTTACGAAAGAGGGCTTGGTGAAGGCTGTCTGTTCCGTCACCGGCACGGACGACAATGGGATAAACCTCCGGTTCGAGGTGTCGGATTCCGGTATCGGCATCGAATCGGAAAAGCTCGATCACATATGGGGCGCCTTTGCCCAGGCCGATACCAGCGCCACCCGCCAGTTCGGCGGCGCCGGCCTCGGCCTCGCCATCGCCAAAGGCTTTGTCGAAAAGATGGGCGGCACCCTTGGCCTCGTGTCGACACCCGGCATCGGCAGCAAGTTTTCCTTCAGCCTCCCCTTCGGCGTCGAGAAAAACGCGGACGAGGCGGACGCCGAAGCGCCGGCGCCCGGCGATTCGGTCCGGCTCCGGCGCGTCGCCCGTGATAGCCGTGTCGGCGCCATTCCCCGCTTCGCCGGCGAGGTACTGGTCTGCGAGGACAACCGCCTCAACCAAGAGGTGGTTCTCGAGCACCTGTCCCGGGTCGGCGTGCGGGCGGTGTTTGTCCAGGACGGGGAACAGGGCGTCCTGATGGCGCAGCGCCGCATGGCGGAAGGTCGGCCGTTCGACCTTATCTTCATGGATGTGCACATGCCGCGAATGGGCGGTATCGAAGCGGCGCGGCGCCTGAAGGAACTGGGGAACACGGCGCCCATTGTCGCCTTTACCGCCAACGTCATGGCCCGGGACCGGGAGAACTACACCCGCTTCGGCATGGTCGATATCCTGAACAAACCATTTATGGCGCGGGAACTGTGGGACTGCCTGGGCCGCCACCTGACCCGGGTCGAGGACCTGCCGCCGGAGGCGGATGCGGGGCAGGCCGAGGAACTCCTTGGCGATCTCCCCGGGGGCGACATCCTCGACCACCGGACCGGCCTCGAAAACGCCGCCGGCAACGCCCAATTGCACCGGCGGATTCTCCGGAACTTCTACCTCGACCACCGAAACCATATGGAAGAACTGTCCGCCGCCCTCGCGAACAACAACCGGCCGCTTGCCTACCGGCTTGTCCATACCCTGAAAAGTACGAGCGCCCTCATCGGCGCCGCCACCCTGTCCCGCACCGCCGCCCAGGTTGAACGCATCCTGGCGGACGGCGACGGCGACGTCGTGGACACGACGCTCCATGACCTCGGGAGCGACCTCCGGGTCGTCCTCCGGGTGTTGGAACCGCTCGCCGGCGGCGGCGAGACACTGTCGGGAGGAAGGGAGGAGGTGAACGAAAGCCAGGCGGAACTGCTTCTCGCCCGGCTCCGGCCGCTTCTCGCCTCGGGGAACCCGGAATGCCTGGCCATGAAGGACGAGATTGCCCGGGAATTGTCGTCGGCGCCGCACGGCCGGGAATTGGTGGAACACATCGACAACTACGATTTTGAACTTGCCCTGACCGCAGTCGACGCCATCCAGGCCTGGCTCCGGAACGGTTCGGAAGGAGGGGCGGAATGAATGTCACGGCTGAACGCTACAATATCCTCATTGTCGACGACGAACGGTCCAACATCGACGTCCTCATGCATATCCTGAAACCGGAGTACGGCATGCGCGTCGCCAAGACCGGCGCCGCCGCCATCAAGGTGGCAACGGAGACGCAGCCGGAACTTATCCTCCTTGACGTCCTCCTCCCGGACATGAACGGCTTCGAAGTCCTCTCGGCCCTGAAGGAATCGGACGACACCCGCCACATTCCGGTCATCTTCGTTACCGGCCTGGCCCGGGTCGAGGACGAGGAACGTGGCTTCAAGGCCGGCGCCGTCGACTATATCGTCAAGCCGTTCAACAACTCCATCGTCAAGGCGCGGGTGCGGACGCACCTCCAGATCGTCAAGCAGATCCGCACCATCGAACGGCTCGGCCTCATTGACCCGCTCACGGACATCCCGAACCGCCGCAGCTTCGACAACCAGGCGCAGGTGTTGTGGCGGAGTTCGATTCGGGACTGCGAACCGCTTGGCCTCCTCATCCTCGACGCCGACAATTTTAAGTCCTACAACGACACCTACGGCCACCCGCAGGGGGATGTCCTCCTCCAGTCGGTCGGCCGGAACATCGCCGAATGCCTGCGGCGGCCGATGGACGTGGCGGCCCGCATCGGCGGGGAGGAGTTCGCCGTTCTCCTCCCGGACACCAGCCTCGAAGGTGCGGTATTGGTGGCGGAAAGTATCAGGCAGAAAATCGAAAGCTGCATTGTCCCGTGTCAGCACTCGAACGCCGACACGTCCATCACCGTCAGTATCGGCGCCGGGAGCCGCATCGCCAAGCATGATGATCGGCTGGAGGATTTTGTGGCGGAAGTGGATGAAAAGTTGTATGCGGCGAAAATGGGGGGAAGAAACCGGGTTTGCTATTGAACGAAACAGCGGCGGACGGTTCATGGCGAACTGGTCTCCAGAACGTGAGAAAATCAAAGGAGCGTGGTTTATGAAGATTGTGGTTTTGGACGGGTATGTTGTGAATCCGGGAGACATTTCCTGGGAGGCGGTCGAGGCGCAGGGCGATTTCACCGTGTACGACCGGACGCCGGCGGACAAGGTTGTCGCCCGGGTCGGCGATGCCGAGGTGGTGATTACGCACAAGGTCGTGTTCACGGCCGACGTTCTCGCCAAGGTGCCGTCGGTGAAGTACATCGGCGTCTTGTCGACCGGGTACGATCTCATCGATACCAAAGCGGCGAAAGAACGCGGCATCGTCGTCACGAACGTTCCCGGCTATTCGACCAATTCGGTGGCGCAGATGGTGTTTGCGCTTCTCCTGGAGGCGTGTCTCCACGTCGGGCACCACTCGGACACCATCCACGCGGGCAAATGGTCGCGGTCGCCGGACTTTGCCTATTGGGATTATCCGCTGGTGGAGATTTTCGGGAAAACGATAGGCCTCGTCGGGTTCGGGCAGATTGGCCAGGCCGTGGCGACGATCGCCCAGGCCTTCGGGATGACGGTGCTTGTCCACAACCGGACGGTCAAGACGGAATTCGAATCGGAGCGGCTGCGATTTGTCAGCCAGGGTGAACTCTTGGCCGAATCGGACATCGTGTCCCTTCACGTGCCGCTCGTGGACACGAACAAGGGGATGATCAACTCGGGCGCCATTCAGGCCATGAAGGACGGCGCCATCCTCATCAACACCGCCCGTGGACCGCTGGTGGTGGAGGCGGATGTCGCCGCCGCCTTGAACGCGGGCAAGCTGGCCGCTTACTGTGCCGACGTGGCGTCCAAGGAACCACTACCCGCCGACAACCCGCTCCTCACCGCCAAGAATGCCATCCTGACGCCGCACATCGCCTGGGCGCCACGGGAGGCGCGGCTCAGGCTTATGGACATAACGGCCACGAATCTGGCGGCGTACCGGGCCGGGAAACCGGTCAATGTGGTTAATCCGTAAGCGGGAGAGGACGCGCGTGAGCGACGCCACGGGCGGGGCGGATGTGGTTTTGGCGGCTAATTGTGCGACGTTAACAAAAAGTTTTGAATAATATTTCCTACAGGCTTGCTTTCGGTCGGGGAGGCGTTATAATGACTGGTATGTAATGAGTTACCCGGTTGGTGGACGGGACGGAGCGGTTCGCGGCTTCGTCCTTCCCGGGAATAACGCGCTCTTATTCAACCCTTTATACGATCGGAGGCACGTCATGCCGAATCTTCTTCTCAAATGTTCCGATCCCGCCGCTGACGGCTGTATCCAGAAGGTGACGCCGGAAAGCGCCGGCTGGGGCTATGTCGGGTTTGAGGCCTATCTCCTGAAGCCGGGTATGACCCTGACTCAGGACACCGGCGGCAATGAGGTCTGCCTCGTGTTCGTCACCAGGAAGGGCTCGGTCCGGACGAACGACGGCGACTTCCAGCATATTGGCGAACGGATGAACCTGTTCGACCGGACAAAACCGTATTCAGTCTATGTGCCGCCCAAGAACGCCTTCACCGTCACCGCCGACACCGACCTTGAACTGGCGGTCTGCAAGGCGCCGGCGACGGGGAAATATTCGTCCCGGCTTATCGGTCCGGACGACGTCAACGTCGCCCACCGAGGGAAAGGCTTCAACCAGCGCTATGTCCAGAACATCCTGGACGACCAGGCCATGGCGGAAAGCCTCCTCGTCGTCGAAGTCTTCACGGACGAGGGCAACACCTCGTCCTACCCGTCCCACAAGCACGACACCGACAATATCCCGAACGAGACCTATCTGGAAGAAACGTACTACCACCGCTTCGATCCGCCGCAGGGCTGGGCCATGCAACGGATCTACGACGATTCCCGGTCCATCGACGAATGCGTCGCGCCCTATGACAAGGACGTCGTGATGGCGCCGAAGGGCTACCACCCGGTCGCCACCGTCGCCGGCTACGACAACTATTACCTGAACGTCATGGCCGGTCCGACCAAGATGTGGAAGTTCACCTGGGAACCGGATCACGCCTGGATCAATACAGACGCGTATCCCCGGAAGAAGTAAGCCGGGTTTTAGGTTCATGATCCATGATGTAAGCTTTTTGGGCGCCCGGCTGCGGGCGCCCTTTTTGCGTTTCGCCTACCGGTTGACCGTCTTCTTCTAAAATGGCGTTCTCATCTACGAACCGGATGGCGATTGCTTACGGCAGCTTTTGATTAATTCCTTATTATTTCGGTCTGACGGTAAGTTCTGAGAAATACAGCAGATGTGCAGTTTTAGTTTAACGTAAGTGCATAAAATGCACGCCGTTTATTCCCTAGAAAAAAGAAATCCCGCTGAATTTTCGTCGTTGTGCGTGAATGCGGATACCCTTCTCCTCATCGAACCGGCCCGGCCAGCCGGTCGCCACTCGTGAGTCCAGCCGCCGGTGTTTGTCTCTCTGACGAGAGGGAAGGGCAACGGGAATGGCGGGACTGAGAACGCATCTTTCCAAGAGGAGTTTACCTATGTCAACGAACGATCACAGCCAGTTGATCAACCGAAACGAACCGAACCAGCACATGGCGAAGTCCATTGTCTACGCCGGTCAGCCGCTCAATACCCAATTGGACGGCATGAAGGCAAACATTGCCGAACGGCCCACCGCCGCCCAGGTGGCGGACGGCTATTACGGCAAGAGAGAGGTCGACGCCCAGTTGGCCGAAAAAGCCGGGACCGACCACAGCCAGTTACTGAACCGGGACCAGCCGAACCAGCACATGGCGAAAGCCATCTCCTACAACGGCGCACCGCTGAACGCCCAACTCAACACCATAAAGGCGGACATTGCCCAAAGGCCGACCGCCGACCAAGTGGCGGAAGGCTATTACGGCAAGAGTGAAATCGACGCCCAGTTGGCCGGTAAGGCCGGGACCGACCACGGCCAGTTGGAGAACCGGGACGCGGCCGACCAGCACCCGGCCGCCGCCATCACCTACAACGGCGCCGCCCTCGACATGGAACTGGACTTGGTCCGGGCCGATGTCGCTACGAAGGTGACCGCGTCCGACGTCGCGGCCAATCATTACACTAAGGCGGAAGCCGACGCCCAACTTGCGGGCAAGCCCAATACCTACGACGCGACCTGCGTTACCACCGGCACCCGGCATGACCTGACGATTCCCGCCTTCCCGGCGCCGTCCCCTGCCACCTTCACGGTGCGGGTGACGATGGATGCGAATTACCGGTTCGGGAACACCTTCCACCTCGGCGGGATCGATTATGCCGCGCGGACCCAGACGAACGATCCGGCACCGGACGACGTCGTCAAGGCTGACGCGACAATCGAAATCGTGTTCGATGCGAGCCGAGGGCTGGCTTTTTTTAGGACAGGCGTCGGGGCGAGGAATGGCTGGAATATCTCCGTGGGCGGCGAAACGCCGGTCACCGAAGGTATCCACGTTCCCGACGCCGTGAGGCCTTCGCGGATTTACCTAGATAATCTTTTTAATCTCTATTCACCGCACATTAAACAAGTGGCTTCTGGAAGCGGGCATACAATTGTACTCCTACATTCGGGCCGAGTGTTATCTTGCGGTCGTAACGATTTCGGGCAACTCGGTAGAATAGTAGCAAGTGGTACCGATATCAACAGTAATCTCGGTTTTATCCCAGATATGGATGATGTCATTTCCATCTCAGCTGGGGGTTTTCAATCGTTCTTTATTCGAAGTAATGGAAGCGTTTGGTCATGCGGTCGGAATACCAGAGGAGTGCTTGGTTGGAATGCACCCTCTGGAGATGAGTCGAAAGCGAATTTAGGGTGTGTTCCTGGCTTGGCTGATGTAAAAATGGTTGCCGCTAGTGGAGGCTTCACTCTTTTTCTTCTTCATAATGGGAAAGTGTTGTCCTGCGGTGTCAATCAGAAAGGGCAGTTAGGGCGGGCTGTTCCTTCGCCTACAGAGTCAACGTGTAATTTGGATTTTATCCCAACTCTTGAAGATATTGAAGTGGTTGCGACTGGGTCATTCCACTCCTTATTTCTTCATAAAACGAATCAAGTTAGTTCTTGTGGAGGAAACGACCGTACGCAGCTTGGTAGACACAATCATCCCCGTTTTGATGGCAGCGAAACGGTAGTTAATTTAGATAAGATTAGCATGCCCAAGGTTAAGGCGATATCAGCCAGTGCAGGAGGTAATCATTCCCTATTTATTTGCACAGATGGCACCGTGTGGTCATGTGGCCATAATAATACTGGACAACTTGGTCGGGTGGCCACCGCCGCAGGGAACACATGCAATCTCGGTCAAATCACCGAGTTCGATGATGTAGTTAGCATCTCTGCTGGTGATAATTCATCGTTATTCCTTAAGTCAGACGGTACAGTATGGTCGAGCGGCTGGAATCATATGGGCCAGTTGGGAAGAGCAGTAAATGACGGTTTATGGCAGGCTCCTAATCTGGGCCAGATTCCAGGTTTGAACGACGTGAGTTTTATTCATACGACCTACGAAAGTTCCTTTTTCATAGAAGGGCATGGGACCTTGTTTACATGCGGGGCCAATAACTATGGGCAGCTTGCGAGGATGATCGCCACCGGAAATCAAACCACGATAAATCTCGGCGAAATTAATAAGGCTACCAGCGGCATAGGCGAACCGCTACCTTTACCATACGGTGATGGCGCGCTGCTATTTCGCCATAAAGGGGTCGATGAAGAGAGTAGAGTGTGTGTTTTTAACGACGGTTTTTCACATCTTTACGCTTCGCCGATTGGTGTTTTTCAAGTCGAAAGTAATAAAGCTGTAGAAAAAGGTTTCCAAATTAGACGGTAGATTAATAAATTCCTACAACGAATTGCTTCGCATTCAAAGTTGCTGAAAATAACTCAAGCATGAACGGGGTGCATACTATGAGCGCCCCGTTTTCTAATAATGGCCTCTAGGTGAACATTTTAAGCCATTAGCTTACGACCTGATAAACAAAACAATCCGCCACATGATCATTCACCATCCCCGTCGCTTGCATAAAAGCATAGATAACCGTCGACCCGACAAACTTGAATCCCATCTTCTTCAGATCTTTACTGATCTGATCCGACAGCGGCGTCGTGGCGGGTATGTCCGCCAGTGTTTTTCTATGGTTTTCTATTCTTGTGTTATTTACATAGGCCCAGATGAACTTGTCGAAGCTTCTGTATTTCTTTTGGACTTCGAGGAAGAGTTTGGCGTTGGTGACGGCGGCGTTGATTTTGAGGCGGTTTCGGATGATGCCTTCGTTTTTCATGAGCTTTTCGATTTTGGCCTCGCTATAGCGGGCGACCTTGGCCGGGTCGAAGTTGTCGAAGGCTTTCCGGAACGACTCGCGTTTTTTCAGGATGGTGAGCCAACTGAGGCCGGCTTGCATGCCTTCCAGGATGAGCATTTCGAACAGCTTGTTGTCGTCGTGGACCGGGCGGCCCCATTCGTTGTCGTGGTAGTCGATGTATATCGGGAGATCGCCGGCCCAGGCGCATCTGGTCTTTTTGTCCATTCGGTGCGTCCTTTCATGTTGCTATTCATGGGGTTTTCGGGATGATGTAGGGTTTAGCCCGTTTTTCCCGGGCAATGGCAGTGTCAACGTATCTTAGTATACCACTATGGAGCGTATCCGGTAATGGCGAAGTTGCGTGTTGTCGATGGTCCGCTTGCCGGCACCGAGTTCGTCCTCAAGGACGCGGTCTCGGTGGCCGGACGACATTCCGACTGCGCCATCCCCATTCCCGATCCGAAAGCCAGCCGCAACCACGCCGAATTCGTCGCCGACCAGGAAGGACAGTATTCCATCATCGACGTCGGATCGTCGAACGGGACCTATGTGAACGGCATCCAGTTGCCGCCGTCCGTGCCCCGGCTCCTCGCCGGCGGCGATGAAATCCGCATCGGGCAAAACACCTTCCGCTATTTCGCCGGCGACGCCCGCATCCCCGACCTCGATATCCCCGGCTACGTTCTCGACGACATCCTGGCGGAAGGCGGCATGGGGTCCATATTCCAGGCCCGGAACAAGGAAACAGGACAGCCCGCCGCCATCAAGATTCTCCATCCCGGCTATGCCAAGCACGAGGAATTTGTTGAACGCTTCATCCAGGAGGCGCGGGCGGCCGGACGGCTCAGTCACCCGAATATCATCAAGGTCTACAATGTCGGCAAGACCACGAACGGGCGTTACTACTTCACGATGGAACTGGTGAAGGGGTCGACCCTGACCCAGCGCATCCCCCTTCTCGGCGTCGAGGACACGGCCAGGATGTTCTACGAAATCGCCGACGCCCTCGACTATGCCCACCGCCGGGGCATTATCCACCGGGACATCAAGCCGGACAATATCCTCATCGGCCACGACGACGAACCGAAATTGACCGACCTCGGCATCGCCGTCCTCGATCAGCGGGACATGCCGCAAATAGGCAGCCGCGTCCTCGGGACGCCGCATTATATGAGTCCGGAACAGGCGTCGGGGAAAAACATCACGGCGTCCACCGACATCTATTCACTCGGCGCGACGTTTTTCCACGCCTTCGCCGGACAACCGCTGTTCGACGCGAACGATCCGCAACAGATCATGATAAAGCACGTCCGGGAAACGCCCCGCCACCTCCACGACCTCCAGCCGAACGTCCCCAAGGAACTGGCGGCGGTGGTGGACAAGTGCCTGGCGAAATCCCCGGACGACCGTTACCCCGATGCCGGACGCCTCCGGAGCGCCATCGGCGCGGCCATCCGGAAGCACTACCCGGACCTCCTCGCCGGTCTGCCCGAAGGCGGCAAACGGCGACAGGTGCCGTTGTGGATTCTGGCGGCGGCGGGAGTGGCGGCGCTCGCTTTTGTGGCGGCGCTGTTATTTTGGCTGGTATGACGACAGACGCGTGGGCGGCGTTTTTCCGGCTTGGTTCCGGACTGCACTTAAAAAATGACGCAAAACCTTATTCCACGAAAAAGCCGGCGCTTCCGCGTCGGCTTATTTTATTAATGCGTAAAAGGAAGACTTCCGGTTCCGGCTTAGACAAAGCTGTCGCTCGCCATGAGGTGTTGTTCCCGGGGCGGTTCGACCAGGTCGGGG
>JAJBTL010000037.1:0-2080 GCA_020860865.1 Planctomycetota bacterium
GCACAGTGACATCATGGGCCAGATTGATCGCATCCGCCACCACATTGCCAATCGGCCGGGGAAGCGGAAAATCAAGCAGACCACCCAATTTATCGTCGGCGCGGCTGCGGAGAACGACCGGGAAATATTGGGGAAGACGTTCGAATTGTACAACCGGGTGAAGATGGAACGGATCTACTTTTCCGCCTACCAGCGCGGCGCCGGGACGCCGGACATCCCGGGCGAAACCAACCCCGACCCGGACATCCTGACCCGGGAGCATCGCCTCTACCAATCCGACTTCCTTATCCGGAAATACGGATTCAACCAGGAAGACCTCCTCTACGACCAGAACGGCAGGCTGTCCCTCACCGACGATCCGAAAAAGTGCTGGGCCGACGCCCACCCGGAATTCTTCCCCGTCCGGGTGCGGACGGCGGAACGCTGGCAGCTTCTCCGAGTGCCCGGCCTCGGCCCGATAACGGTGGACCGTATCCTCAAAGCGAGGCGCGAGACATCTATCGGATCGACAAAGGACCTCAAGCTGGTCGGAAAACGCGGCGAGACAGCGCAACGCTACCTGGACTTTTCCTGAATAGATAAAGATGGAGTGGGCGTGGCATAAAAAATCCGACAGCCGCGACGGCTGTCGGAGAGGAGTATATTGGCCTGTCCAACCGGTCACGTCACATGGCCGGAACACCAGGCAATCACGTTTTCCGGAAGAACCGCCGCGTCAAACTCCGGCGGGTTTCAGCCACCTTGAACATATTGTGCGAGCCGACGACCTTTTCAAGGGGCAGGCCGTCAAGCCCGTGGTCGGTCACGCCTTCCAGGTAGAGGTATCCGCCCGGCTTTAACACCGCGATGAGGTTGCCGATGATATGGCGCGGGCCCGGCGCGTCGTAATACTGGAGGACGTGGTTGCACACAATAAAATGAAACGTATGTTTCTTCGGCTTGTTCCGCATGTCGAACAGGGTGAATTTGCACACTTTCCGGAGCACCGGCCCCATGCTGACCTCGGATTGGGCAATATCCGCGTATTTATTAAGCAGCACCCAATAGTTCGACGCCATCGCGTCCTTGGACGGCCGCAGGTACACGCCCTCCCGCGCTTCCATGATTCGGTTCCGGTTGATGTCGGTGCCGAACGCTTCCATGTTCGGCGGTTTCTTGAACTTGTCGAATTCGCCAAGGGCGATCATCGCCATGGAATAGACTTCTTCGCCGCTCGAACAGCCGGTCGACCACATGGAAAAGAGCCCGCCCCGAGCACTGCCGAGAAATTCACTCGTCACCTTCTTGGTGGCGGCGAATAATTCGTCGTTGCGGAACAGCCGGGTGGCGGTGGTGGCCTTGGCCTGGTTTTCGTCGAGGAAAACTTTCTCCAAATCGTCCTGGAGCGACAACGGGTTGGTGGCGCGGCAGGATATCTGCATGCCGGGCGCCTTGGCGACGAGTTTTCGCGGCGGCGGCGCCGGGTTTTCCCGGCCGGGCCGGGGAGAACTGGGGCGGTTATATTTACCCATGTTGAACGGCGAGTCTGCCATCGTGGTTCCTTTGGATTGGCTGGTTTGCATACGCCGCTCGGGCGGCGTGCCCGCTTTTCAGGATAAACGATGCACCAATTTCCTCAACCCTGACAAGCCGCCGGGCTGGCGGTGACCGGGTATTCGGGCGGTCGAATCGAGAAAGCGGATACACATTATAGCAGTGGCGACGTCATCCGCAATACAAGAAAAGCGGGATGGCAATTTTCCTCGGAATATGGATAATGGCTCTGGACTTTTTCCACCCGGTCGGAACAATCGATCAGCCGAATCGCTGTTCAGGAAAAATTGCATCATACGAGGGGAAGGGCGGTCATGGCCCAGAAGAAAAACACCGCCAACCAGGCTACCATCCGCGACCACCAGGCCGCGCTCCAGGTGGCGGAAGAAGCGTTGCCGCCGGTGGTTGTCGTCGCCGGCGACTGCGACTATCTCCGCACCCAGGCAACAGCCGAACTTCGCCTCGCCTGGCTCGGGAAAAACCCGGACGGGGATATCGTCGCCTTCCGGGGGGCGGGGGATCAGCGTCCGGCCGGCCTTGCCGATAT
>JAJBTL010000037.1:2090-9104 GCA_020860865.1 Planctomycetota bacterium
GGAATTGTCCGGCGGCAGCCTGTTCGCCAAGGACAAACTGGTCCTCGTTCGGGCGGCGGACCGGATTCTTTTTCCCGGCAATGCCGCCGCCGCCGCGATTGACGACGACGCGGCCGCCGCCAAGGACGGAGCGGTCAAGGCGAAGGACCGGGAAGAGGCGTTTCTCGCCTGTATTCAAAAACCGGCTGGCCGAACCTGGCTGGTTCTTGAACTCGCTTCCCTTCCCCGGAACCGGACCCTTGGGAAACGGCTGGCCGAACTGGCCCACGTCATTCCCTGTCCGCAGCCGACCCAGCGGGAACTGGCGCCGTGGATCGCCGGCCAGGCCCGGAAGGACGGCGCCGCCATCGACGACGACGCGGTGGAAATGCTTCTCCGCGCCCATGGCGCCGACATCGGCGTCCTCGCCGCCGAATTGGACAAGCTGGTCCTGTTCGCTGGCGCCGGCCAACGTATAACGAGCGCGATGGTCGGGGAGTTCCTGACCGGCACCATCGAGTTCGACATTTTCGGCTTCACCAACGCCATCGAGGCGCGGAACGCGGCCGAGGCGGTTTTCTATGCCAGGCGCATCGCCACCCAGGGCGCCCGCGACCAGAAAGGCAAACGGGAAAGCGCCGACACCAGCGCCCACAAGGTTCTCGCCATCCTCGCCGGAACCCTCGAGAACCTTCTTCGCGCCAAAATGGCCAAGGCGCGGCGGGCCGATGCCGAGGAGTTCGCCCGTTCGGCCGGCCTGTCGCCGTGGCGGGCGCGGAAGCTCATGGAGGCGTCCGGGAAGTTTAGCGCCCGCGAACTGCGGCACATGGTCTCGTTCGCGGCGGACCAGATCCGGAGCACTCACGATACCGGCGGCGATGTCATGTTGTCGTTGGAGACAATGGCGGTATCGTTCACCGCCGCGACGTGAATGCGCACGGGAAAGACACTGACGACGGCGGGTCCGTCGAACCGAAACATATTTTGGCCTGCATGACGACATGCGGGAGTTGACACTTTTGAGGAGAAGAGCCATGTCCCTGCAGGAACGGTATCTGGTCGACGTCGATTTGACCACGGTGCCCCTATACACCGCCCGTTGCCTGGTGATCGGGTCCGGCATTGCCGGCCTTGCCGCCGCCCTCGCCGCCGCCAAGAAAGGCACCGTCTTCCTGGCCAGCAAATGCGAGTTTATGGAAAGTAATTCGACCTATGCCCAAGGCGGCATCGCCGCCGCCCTGGCGGACGACGACACAGTCGAACTCCACGTCAAGGACACCCTTGCCGCCGGCGGCGGCCTCTGCGACGAGGATGCCGTCCGCCTCCTCGTGGACGAAGGCCGGGTCCGCTGTCAGGAACTCATCGACATGGGGGTGAAGTTCGACCGGACCGAAGGCAAAATCGCCTTCACCCAGGAAGGCGCCCATTCCCGCCGCCGCATCCTCCATGCCGACGGCGACGCCACCGGCCGGGCCATCACCACCACCATGCTCGAGCAGGCCAAGCGGAATCCGAACATCCACCTCCTCGAAAACCACTTCGCCATGGATCTCCTCCATGACAACGGCGTCTGTTACGGCGCCCTGTTCCTCGATACCAATTACGGCCGCTACATGCGGGTCGAGGCCGAGTTCACCATCGTCGCCACCGGCGGCGTCGGCCAGGTGTTCAGGGAAACGACCAATCCCGCCTGCGCCACCGCCGACGGCTACGCCCTCTGCTTCCGGGCCGGGGCGGAGTTGAAGGACATGGAGTTTGTCCAGTTCCATCCGACCACCCTGTACCTGGCCGGGGCGCCCCGTTTCCTTATTTCCGAAGCGGTCCGGGGGGAAGGGGCGTACCTCATAAACCAGGCCGGGGAACGGTTCATGCCGCGCTTTTCCGAAAAGGCTGAACTGTCGCCCCGGGATGTCGTCAGCCAGAGCATTTTCAAGGAACTGAACAGCACCGGCGACACCTGCGTCTACCTCGACCTCCGCCATCTCGATCCGGCCCTCGTCGCCAAACGTTTCCCCACTATCGGCAAGGTCTGCGCCGATTACGGCCTCGACATCCGGAGCGATCCGATTCCGGTGCGGCCGGCGGTGCATTATATGATGGGCGGCGTCGCCACCAACCTGAACGCGGAAACGACGGTGAAAAACCTCTATGCCGCCGGCGAGGCCGCTTTCACCGGCGTTCACGGCGCCAACCGCCTCGCCTCGAACTCCCTTCTTGAAGGCCTCGTCTTCGGCCACCGAGCCGGCATGGCCGAACCGGAAAAGCCCGGGCGGTTCCCGGCTGTCCGCCTCCGGAAACGCTTGTCCGCCAATGGCGCCCGCCTCGATGTCGGCGACCTCAGTGCGTCCTTGAAGGCCCTTACCTGGCGGAACCTCGGTGTGTTCCGGACCGCCATCCGCCTCACGGAGACGGTGGAGACGTTGAAGGCGTGGAGTCGGTACGTCCTGGCGGAGGAGTTCCACATGCGGCCGGGCTTCGAAGTGCAGAACATGCTGACGACGGCCCAGACCATGGCCGTCTCCGCCTTGCTCCGCACCGAAAGCCGGGGCGCCCACCAGCGGGTCGATTACCCGTATACCGATCCGTCGTGGCAGCGGCACAGTTCGGTAACCATTTCCGATTTTGAAAAATAACTCGTCGTCGCCTCGGGTCATGCCTGGCGGCGTAAGCGGCAATAAGGAGCGTTCGCGAGTGTCACGATTACTAAAGGTATTGTTCATCCTCCTTCTTGGCCTGACGTCCGGCTTCGCCGTCGCGGCGGACGGCGGGGCGGCGTCCGAACGGGACGACGACGTCTGGTCCGGTTTTGCCGGTTGGCCGGAAGAGGTGCAGGGCCAGACGCTGGAACTGCGGGACGAACTCATCGCCGCCCACCTGTCGTACCTGTCCGCGCTGGAGCTGGCCGCCGGGGAAGTAGCCGACATGCCGGCGGACGATCCGGAGACGGCGCTGGCGTGGGCCAGGGTGGAATACCTTCTGGAAACGTCTTTCCGCCTCCTGAACGATTCAGGGGAATTCGAGGCATTTCTCGCCGCGACAAAAAGCCTGACCCCGGACGCCTTCGTCCCGGCCGAACCGGTCCCGCTCGCCAGCGCCGCCGAAGAGGCCGGCACCGCCTTCGATTCCGGCCTCGCCTATTCCGATATGGAAGGCCGGCGTCTGGTCCCGCGTCTCGTCAACGACGAACTGCGGCTGGCGGACGAGGAGACGGGGGAAATAATCGAAAGCCTGGACAACGCCCGGGCCGAACCGGAGACGCCGGCCGAGGCGGTCCCGCCGTCGTCCCAGGTCCATCTGGTCAAGGCCAGGGCGGCCTGGCTCCGCGCCTTGACATTGGAACGGCTGGGCCGGAGCGAAGAGGCGGGCGCGGAAACGGTCAACCTCGCCCTTATCCGCGATTGGGCCATCCTCGGGCCGCTCGAAGGGGTGCCCGAGTACTATTCGCGCCTCAGTTACGGCCTTGACGACGTCTACCAAAACCTGAGCGCCACCCGGGCCTACAATGGAAAACGCGGTCCGGTGTTCTACCGGCCGTTCACCAGCATCGACCCGATGGGCCGGGTGTTGCCGGGAGCGTTGTTCCGGGGTGACGGCCTCCGCGCCGTTATCGCCCTGGCCCTCGTCCATTCGCCGGAGAACCAGCCAGCCGTGCTCCGCTTCGGCGGCAACGCCTCCGCCCTCGTCTGCGTCAACCACATCATGGCCCGCCGGTCCCGCTACGCCGGGATACCTGACCCGGATCAGGAGGCGATCAACGTCTGGCTCCGGAAGGGCTGGAACGTCGTTCTGGTCCGGACCTCGTCGGCCGAGGCGGATTGGGGCTTCGCCGCCCGCTTGACCAATCCTGACGGCACGCCGTTTTCCGGGCGGGTGGTGCGGCCGACCGCCGATAACCTCCCGGCCTTCCTCGATACTGTCAAGGCGACGGGCGGGCGGTCCGTTCTTGAACAGGTCTATTCCCTCGCCGATTCCCCCGCGTCCGGAGGCGTGAGCGTGTTGTCCGACTGGCTCCAGGAAAATCCGGAAGACGCCCGCGGCCACTTTTACCTGGCGTCGTTCCTGGTGGCCCGGCGCCTCACGGAAGGGCCGGAACGGTTCGGCAGCGAACTCATTTTCCGCCGGGCCGTCGACCTGTCCCACGGCGATCCGTTCTTTACCCTGATGGCGGCACGGTCGGTGGATTCCGGCCTGGACGGGCCGGACCGCGAGGAAAACCTCCGTCTCGTCCTCCTGAAGTCCGTCGCCGACCGGGGTTCGACCGCCGCCCTTGTCGACATCGGCCGCCTTTACCTCGACGTCATGCGCCAGCCGCGCCGGGCCGACGGCTACGCCGACATGGCCCTGTCCGTCAACCCGATGTCACTCCGGGCCGGCGTTCTCGACTACGACGTGGCGATGACGATGGGCTGGGAGCCGCTGGCCGAAGCCATCCTCGATAAGCTGGTCAATCGCCATCCCGGCGCCGCCGCCGCCCGGCTCCGCCTTGGCCGCGCCGCCCTCGCCGCCGGCCGCTACCGTCAGGCCTTGTCCGAATACCACGCCATCCTCGGCCACGACGCCGCCAACCACGAAGCGATAGACGGCGCCGTCCGCGCCCTCGGGATGCTTGGCCAGACCTCGGCGGCGGTGGACCTCCTCGTCGCGACGATTGAGCGGTTCCCCTACGACTTCCCGGTCAGGCTGAAATTGGCCCGCCTCTACCGGTCGCTGGCCCGGGACGACGACGCCCGCCTTGTCGTCGACGCTGCCCTCGCCATGGCGCCGGACGATCCGGAAGCGCAGCAAATCAAGGAAAGCCTCGATTTACAAAACTACGCGGAAGGGAAGATCCCCGTCCGCCCCGAGCCGCACCAGTTCCGGCAGGAACTCGACCTCACCTCGCCCCGGGAACAGCCGCCGGACGGCTGGGAATACCTCTATTTCCAGGTCGCCGACCGGATGGCGGACAACGGCGCCATCGACCGGAACGTTTCGTTCGCCCTCCGCCTCTACACACCCCGCGCCGCCCGCATGCTTCGGCGGCTGAACCTCCTCGTCGACAACGAGCACGAGGAAAGCCGGGTCGTTAAACTGGAAGTGGTCAATCCGGACGGCAGCCGCGAACCGTTTACGCCGCCCCCCGGCGCCGCCGGCGGCGGCCGCTTCCTCCTGCCGCCGCTCCGGGCCGGGATGGTGGTGGAGGCGGAAATCCGCATCCGTCGGGAGCGGATCGGCTTCCTCGGGGAATATTTCGGCCACATCGCGCCTCTCGGCCAGCCGGCCCCGATTCGCGTTTCCCGTTATCTCTTCACCACGCCGAAGGACCGACGGGTATTCTTCAAGGCGGTGAACGGTGCTCCTGAAGCGCTCGAGGTGCCGTCGCCGGACGGCGGCGAAGTCATCCGCATCTGGGAAATGGCCAACGTCCCCGCCTTCGAGCCGGAACCCTATTCCCAGGGCACCGACGCCCTGGCGCCGTGCGTCCAGGTGTCGTCGTTCGAGAGTTGGGACGATTTTGCCCGGTGGTATTGGCGCCTTATCGGCGTCCAGTACCATTCGCCGCCGGAACTCCGCGTCCTGGCCCGGCGCTTCGGCCCGGCGGGCGGTTCGGCCCTGGAACGCCTCGACAGCGCCGCCACCTGGGTGGCGCGGAATATCGCCAACCGCCCGTGGGATTACGGACCGTATGCCTTCAGGCCGATTAACGCCAGGTCAATCCTTTCCCGGCTGTCCGCCGACGAGAAGGACCGGACGCTACTCCTCTGCCTGTTCGCCCGGGAACTCGGGCTCGAGGCCTGGCCGGTCCTGGCCCGGGCCCGGGGCAGGGCGGAACCGACCGGCTCCGACGACATGGCGCTCCCGCTCCTCGACCATTTCAACCATTCCCTGGCCCTAGTGCATTCGCCGGTGGGCGGCGACATCTTCATGGACGCGTCAAACCAGTACCGTCCGGCGGCGGTGATGCCGTCGACCCTGAACGGCGCCACCGGCATGGTGGTGACGCCCCGGGGCGCCGAGCGGGTGGTTATCCCGGATGGCGGCATAGCCGCCTGCGAATGGCGGGAGGAATCGGATCTCGTTCTCGACCAGGACGGCAGCATTCTCTGGGACCAGCGGATCAGGGCGGTCGGGTCGGCGGCGGAGGTACTCCGGCGGCGCTTCGCCGAGACCCGGGCGGTGGAATCGCGGGGCTGGCGGGACTTTATCCGGTCCATAGGCGGCGACCCGTCCACCCTGACGGACGACTTTTCGGAAGACCCGCAAAGCCCGGCGTCCGTGACCTGGTCGGGACGGGCGCGCCTCCGCCGATTCGCGACGATGGAGGAGGACCGGGTCATCCTCAATGTCCCGCCGCTTCCCGGCGACATGCTCCCGACCGGCGGCGAGTTCAGGTATCCCCTCGGCTTCGAGGAATTCACCCGCCACGGCGAACGGAACCTTGATCTCGTTCTCCCGCACGGCTTCCGGATTGAGCGGCGCATCAACCTGCACTATCCGGAAGGCTGGCGCCTCGTCAATCCGGCCGACGAACTGCTCCGGGAATACCCGTTCGGGAAAATCGCCCTGGAGACCCGGGTCGGCGCCGGGACGGTCGCCATCGACCTGGTGGTGGAAGTGCCGGGACATGTGGTCCGGGCCGAGGATTTCGTCGGATTCCGGGAAATGGCGGCGGAGGCGGAACGCTGGATACTGGCGGAACTAGTCTGGGAAAAACTGTAATGCGTGGAAATCGACCGGCCTTGTGCCTGGAAATTCTTTGTATCGTGTTCGTCGTCGCGGCCGGCTTGTCGAGGGACGGCCGGGCGGCGGAACGGAACGGCGAGCAGAACCTCGGCGAACTGGCCCGCATCCTTATAGATCAACAATCCTATTCCTATATCCGGGGCGACCGGGACGGCGGCGTCCGCTTTTTCCTCTCCGCTTCACGGGACCTCATGGGTACGCCCCTGGCGGAACTGGCTGTCCGTTCCGCCCTCCGGTACGATCCGGCCTCCCTCTCCGCCGTCACGGTCGGCGAGGTCGAAGCGCGGCGCATCCTCGGGAACGAGGCTGAAC
>JAJBTL010000037.1:9114-13346 GCA_020860865.1 Planctomycetota bacterium
CCGATCCTTCGACGCGTCGGGCCGGCGGAAAGACGCCATGGAAGTGCACCGCCGCCGCGGCCTCGCCATGTCCTGGCTGGTGGCGGGACCGTTTCCCGGGCTCCAGTTGTCGAGCGACTTCCGGAACCTGCCGTCCGGCGGCGAAATAATCCGCCGGGACATTGTCGCCACGCCGCCATCGGGCGAACAGTTCCGGGCCTGGCGGCGGAACCCGCCGTGGCGGGCCGTCGACGCCAACCGCGCCTTCCCCTATGTCCGTCCCTGGCGCGGCGCCGCCAGCCGGGGCGACGGGGCGATGCTGATGTTCACGACCGTGGACATCGCCGAAGCGGACAACAAGTCGACATTTCATATTTGCGCCGATACGTCGTGGCGCCTCTACGTCGGCGGCGTCATGGTCGCGGAGATGGACAAGTCGAGCCGGGAAACCGCCTTCGAACATACCGTGGCGTATCCGCTGACGCCGGGGCGGCACAAGATAACCCTCGTCCTCTTTCCGCCGCCGGTGGACAGGGACCCGGACAACATCCGCGCCGCTGTCCGACTCGACGCGGCGCCGGCCTTTACATATGATTGCCTCGCCCTCACCCCGGGTGGCGACGACCTGACAAGCGCCCGCCGGGAAGCGCGGCCGCCACGGTACCTGACGGAACTGCACCGCGCCTCGGCGGAACAGGATTATTTCATCATGGCCGCCTTCGCCATGGCCTGTTCGGAACAGGGCCTGGACGATGCCGGGGCCTGGTGGGCCGAGACGGCGGCGCGGGCACTGCCGCAGGACGCCAGCCTTCAACTCCTCGCCGGCGCCCTTACGTCCATGAACCCGCTCCTCCCGGCCACCCGGCGCCGGGACATCGCCGGCGAATGGAACCGCCTCGCCCTGGCCGAAAAGCCGGATCTTGTCCCGTCCCTTATTTACCTGGCCAACCTGGCCATGGACACCGGCCGCATCCGGGAAGCGGCCGAATATCTCGCCGAAGCGAACCGCGTCAACCCTACCAGCATCGACGTCCTCCTCGCCCGTGGCGACTGGGCCAGGCGGTTCGCCTCGGTGACGACGGCGCGGGAAGTGTGGGACGAAGCCGCACGGGCCTATCCGAATTCGCCGGCGGTGCAACTGGCCATCGCCTCCATGCCGTCGGAAGGCTTCCTCGACATGGACCGGCGCCTGGCGGCCTGCCGTTCCGCCTTCGAGGCGGCGCCGTACCTGTCGGAAACGAGCCTCGGCCTCGCCGCCGCCCTGGCCGATTCCGGGAATATTCAGGAAGCGGCGTCGGTCCTCAGGAACGCCCTCGACCTGTTCAAGGGCGAAGTGTCGATTACCGCCGCCGTCGCCCACCTCTATTTTCGCATCGGCCTCGCGGACGAAGCCGTCGCCGCGATGGAGGACGCCGTCCGCCTGTCCCCGGCCGACTACGCCCTCTGGCGGGAACTCGGGAATTTCAAAATGAGCCAGGGCCAGCAGGACGACGCGATACGCCTCTGGCGCGTCAGCCTGGAGGCGAATCCCGGTCAGTTCGAACTGTGGGACATGATTAACAATCTGGAAGGCCGGCCGACGTCCCTGTTCGGCGAAGGCGGCCGCGACGCCATCACCATTACCGCCGAAGCCGACCCGGACGAGTTCGACGGCGACATTGTCCGCCTTCTCGACCGGGCCATGGTGACCTACACGCCGGACGGATCGTTCCGCCGCCTGACCCATGAAATCGACCTGGCAAGGACCCGGGCCGGCGGCGAAGCGCTGGCGGATATCGGGTCTCGGGGGGAACTCCTCACCGCCCGCATTGTTTTCCCGAACGGGAACACCCTGGAGCCGGAGCCATTCCCGGGGCAGGGCGGCCTCCGCCTTCCCGTCATCATGGCCGGAGCGGCCAGGGAAATCCGCACCCTCGAATCGGTGACGGCGGACGACGGGTCCCCGGTGCAGCCGCCGTGGTTTTTCCAGGACCCGTCCGGCGGCATGGCCTTTGTCCTCAGTGAATATGTGGTACGGGTGCCGACCGGCTTTCCCCTTGTCTACGTGGTGCAGGATTTCGGCACCGATATCGAATTTGAAACGGTCCAGGAGGACGGCTACGACATCTACCGCTGGACCGCCCACCTGACCCGGGCCAGCCGCGAACCCGGCGCCGTCCATGTGTCGGAACGGCTGCCGTCGGTGGTGGTCGGCCGGAAGACCACCTGGAACGAAGTGGTGACGCGGGAACTTCGGGCCATGGACGGGCGGTTGAAACCGTCCATGCGCATGCGCCGTTTGCTTGAAGAAATAATCGCCGCCTCCGGCGATGTCCGGCCGAGCCCCCTGGAGACGGCCCGGGCCATCTACCGCTATGTCCTGGACGACATCGATCCGGCCAACGGCAGCGCGGTGGCGGCCCACATCCATGCCGACCGCATGGGCGACCGGAGCGTCCTCCTCCTGTCCCTTCTCCGGGCGGCCGGGCTCGACGCCCACCCGGCGGCGGCCAGGCCGTCGGTGCGGTTCACCCATCCGCCGGTGTGGGAATTGCCCCGGCGGGAAATATTCACCATCCCCATGGTCAGGCTGGCCATTCCGGGCGGCGAAACCTATTGGCTCGACGTCCGGTTCGACTCACTGCCGTTCGGAAAAATCACCGACGACCTGTCCGGCGCGACGGTGCTGTCGTTCCTGCCGGAAGGCCCCTTGTTCGACACCCTGCCGACCCTGTCCGCCGAGGAGCCCATCGTCTACAGGGACCGGAACATCAGGCTGCCGGAAACGGACGATCACATCGAAGTGACGGGCCAGAGCCTGCGGCGGGGCGTCCACGGCCTCCGCCGCGACCGGGACCTCGGCCAGGCCAACGCGGACGAACGCCGGCGCATGCTCCTGGCCGCCATCTATCCGGTGTTCCCCGACGCTGTCCTTAAACAGTTCGACGTCCAGCGCACCGACGACGACGAGGCGTCGTCACTGGAGCGCTATGTCATCACCAGTAAGTTTCCATTGGAGGACAGGCCGGGCGGGGTGAGGTCTGTTTCCCTGTGCCTTCTCCGGCCGCAGATCCTGTCCCAGGAAACGCTCAATCGGGCCCGGAGGGAGACGTCGTGCCATATCCGGTCGGTCCACTACGCGGAGGACCGGAACGTGTTTCAACTGCCCGCCGGCGGGACGTTTGTCCGGGTGCCGAAGCCGGCCCACATCCCGAGCCGCTTCGGCGTCTATCAGCTCCGGGTGACGGTACGGGGCGACGGGGCGATGGAAATCAACCGGAAGTACCACATCCCCGACCAGCGCATCCTGCCGTGGGATTGGCCGGACTTTATCGCGTTCCTCGAGCGCGTCGAACTGGCGGAAAAGCAGTGGATTGAATACGCGGTGAATCCGCAACCCGCGAACCGCGTAGAATAAAACACTTTCGTTCACTGCAAGCGAGAGGTTGCCTGCCGAAATTTTCTCCGCCGAAAAGTGGAATACTCGGCGTCTTTCCTGTACGGGCCAGGGGTCCTGAATTTGATCATCGGTTTTCGGGCATGGTAAAAAATGCTCTTGGTGCCGCCCGCATGCCGGGTGAGTGGAGGTGAAACATGGTACGGAAATTCCTTGTGGAGCACGGTCTCCTTGTTGAAGAAAAAACCGGCGAGGCGCCGGTCAACGTCTACGTCAGCCCGGACGAGGCGGAACGACGATATCTTATCGATGTGGAAAAGTTGGACGAACACACGCTCCTGTCGTCACTGGACCCGGACGAACTGTCCCGTCTCGAGTTCGAACCGGAACACGTCGCCATGATCCTGAAGCGGCCGTGCAACCAGACCATCACCGGCGGCGCCAACGCCCACCTCGAATTCAAGGTGGCGTCGGTCGGCCTGTTTCTTTTTAACGAACGGCTTATCGTCGTCCAGTCGCAGGACATGCCCATCTATCCCGGGTCGCGGCCGGTCAACCGCGATTTCAGCCTGCGGGAAGTGCTTCTCCGCATTCTCTACCGAACCATCAGCCATTTCCTCGAACACCTCCGCGCAATCAACATGATGGTGGACGCCATCGAAATGGAGATTAACCAGTCGTCCGAAAACCGGCACCTTATCAGCCTGTTCGCCCTCGAAAAGTCCCTTGTCTATTACGTCAACGCCATCAACTCGAACGACGCCCTTCTCCAGAAGATGCGGAACACCGGCGCCAAGGTCGGCTTTTCCCAGGATGAACTGGACATCCTCGACGCCATCATAATCGAAAACAACCAGAGCGGCAAACAGGCGGAAAG
>JAJBTL010000190.1 GCA_020860865.1 Planctomycetota bacterium
GATTTGTCGGCGTCGGCCATGGCGGAGTATTTACCGACGGCGGCGATTTTCACCACCCGTTCCGACTCCACCGCTTCGCAGAAGCGGCGCCACGGCGACATGTCGATATTCCGGTACGGCAGGCCGAGGCGTTCCGAGAGGAGGCGGTCGAGGCCCTGGTCGTACAGTTTGTCCGGGACCTTGTATATAGGTTTGACGTCCGGCACCTCGATGACCCGTTCCGGACGGATATTCGTGTACAACGCCAGCTTCGCCCGCGCCTCCGGCGTGATATGGCCTTCGATGCGGCAGAGGAGAAAATCCATGTGGAGGCCGCATTCCCGGAGTTTTTGCGCCGAGTGCTGGGCCGGTTTCGTCTTCAGGTCGCTGCCGCCGGCGAGCATGCCGGGAAGAAGGACAAGGTGGAGGAGAACGGCGTCCCCTTTGCCGCGTTCAAGCATGAACTGGCGGATGGCTTCGACATAGGGCATGCCTTCGATGTCCCCGATGGTGCCGCCGAGTTCGACCAGCGTGACGTCGGCGCCCTGGGAGGCGTCGACAATAGCTTGTTTAATCGCGTCGACGACGTGCGGGATGACTTGGACGGTGTCGCCGCCGTAGGCGCCCTGGCGTTCCCGCTCGAGGACGGCGCCGTAGATTTGCCCGGTCGTGACGTTGTTCCGCCGGCCGAGGGTGACATCGGCGAACCGTTCGTAGTGGCCGAGGTCGAGATCGGTTTCGGCGCCGTCTTCGGTGACGAAGACCTCGCCGTGCTGGTAGGGATTCATGGTGCCGGCGTCGCGGTTGAGGTAGGGGTCGAACTTGAGGAACGAGACCTCGAGCCCGCAGCCCCGGAGCAGGAGCCCGAGGGAGGCGGAGACGACGCCCTTCCCGAGGGAACTGACCACGCCGCCGGTGATGAAGATAAATTTGCTCATGATGGACGAATCCGCATTTTGGCCTAGTGATGAAGAAAAGGAAATAGGTAACGAGGCCGATCGGGTTCTTTCCCGGATCGACAGAATAATCTGTCAAGTATAGCCTCGCCGCCACGTTCGCCAAAGAAAAATTCGTCACGTGCCGATAAATATACTGAAGCGCGCTGAATATTCGGTTAATTTGAACCCGTAACCTCCATGCGCGCTTCAGGCTTGGGATATTCGTTTCCCGAAAGTCAAAGTGGCATTGGTATAAAGAGGCGTTCCTGCGTGGTGAGGGGCAATTACCCCGCAATCGGACCTGCCAGGGTTTATACCCGAGCGGTCCGGGGAGACGCAGTTATGACGGACAAGGCGCATTTCAGCATTGAAGAACGGCCGGAAACGGACGTATATGTCACCGACAACGGGTTCATCGGCATCCGCCAGCGCCTCCGTGGCGAGGAGACGCTCATCCTCCTCACTGTCGAAGAGACGGACAAGGTCATCGGTTTTCTTCGCGCCAGCGCCAAACAGGTGCTCCGCGAGAGGGAAAAATGACCCCGTCAACCAGCCGCGCCTCCCGCTCCCGGAAAGGGATTCCGATGAAAACCCTCGTCTACAGTACCAGGCCGGACACCCGGTCGACCTTCGATGCCATGAACAGCCGGTTCAACCACCGCCTCGAGTACACCGAGGCCAAACTGGCCCCCGAGACCGCCGCCCTGGCGCGCGGGTACGAAGTGGTGTGCATTTTCGTCAATGACAACGCCGACGCGGAAAGCCTGAACGGCCTGGCCGACGCTGGCGTTCGGTTGGTCGCGCTCCGCGCCGCCGGGTTCAACAACGTCGACCTGGACGTCGCCGCCAAACGCGGCCTCACCGTCTGCCGGGTCCCGGCCTACAGCCCGCACGCCGTCGCCGAACATGCCGTCGCCCTTATCCTGACCCTGAACCGGAAAACCCACCGCGCCCACGACCGGGTCCGGGAAGGGAATTTTTCCCTCGACGGGCTGATGGGCTTCGACATGTACGGGAAGACCGCCGGCATCATCGGCACCGGAAAAATCGGCGCCATTACGGCGGAAATCCTCCACGGCTTCGGCTGCCGCATCCTGGCGGCGGACCCGTATGTGAACCAGTCCATCGTCACCTACGCGACCTACATGCCGGTGCCGGACCTTTTGGCGCAGGCGGATATCGTCAGCCTCCATTGCCCGCTGACGCCGGAGTCGCACCACATGATAAATTTCGACGTCCTCATGAAAATGAAAAAGGGCGCGATGCTCGTCAATACCAGCCGGGGCGGGCTCGTCGACGCCAAGGCCTGCATCGCCGCCTTGAAAATCGGACAACTCGGCTATCTCGGCCTTGACGTCTACGAAGAGGAAGGCGACCTGTTTTTCGAAGACCTGTCGAACCAGGTCATCCAGGACGACCTGTTCGCCCGGCTCCTGACATTTCCGAATGTTCTCATAACCGCCCACCAAGCCTTTTTCACCCGGACGGCGATGGACAACATTGCCGAGACGACGCTCGGCAATCTGACCGCGTTCGCCGAGGGAAAACCGGCCAACCTGGTGACGGCGTCCGGCGTGAGCGGGCGGAAATAACTTTGTGGAAGAGGGCGTTGTCGTGAACGGACAGGTCACTCGGCCTGAGAAAGAACCGGCTGTCGGACCTACGTAAATTAAAAACACCGCACCGGCGGCCGTCGCGGGCTGCCGGTGCGGATTTGAAGAATCCCTTTGTGAATAAAGATGTGGTTGTAACTTCTACGGAATCAGAACGTCCTCAAAGTAACTACTCGATCTTTTTTCCTCCAATGGGTTCACGATAGTACTTCACGGTTGCCAAGTGATTCTGAGCATTCAGCAACACCGTGTCTTTTTGAAGTTAGTCCGCTCCGCTCACTTAAGCTAAGCAAGCTTAGCCACGTTCGCTCCACGGCCTAACTTCAAAAAGACATCGGCGTTGCTTAAAATGCTTTAACGCGTGTGGTACGAAGGCTTGCTGCCTTACCGACCGTAGGTATTCCCGGACAGCACCGGCATGTTGCTGATTTGGCTGTCTCCCCGGTCATTCAGCGGGCGGGCGAGCTTCAGAGCAACCGACCTCGGGAGGTTGGCGGTGACGGTCTGGCCGTTGACTACCGGGATGTTCCCGATGTTGACGTCGCCACGGTCGTTCAGGGGACGGGCAAGCGCCAGGGCGGTTTCCCGGGACAGACCGGTGGTTTCAGGGTTGCCGGACAGGGCAGGCATGGAAACCCCGACGGTGGCGATGAGGGCGGCGGCCATGGCGACCTTGCCGAGACGAGCGATATGAGAGGTTCCAGACATTGTATTTCTCCTTTTCCTTGTGAGGGCCCGGTCTCGTATAATGAGAGGGAGGCCCTTTGGGACTGCCCCAACGGCAGCCGGTTTCTCGGAGGGAGACCAATCCGGATTTGGGCCCCCTGATTACCTAATTAGGTAGAGTTCTAACTATCAGTTTTCCTATAAAATTCACCGTCTAACAAGACTCGAAGGTCCTTCGGATTATTTTTAAAAATTTCTTCGTTTATAATTCTAGGGAAATGTATGGTCGCGTTAAACCGCCACATTTGGCCGGGTTAATCACGGCCGGAAGCGGTCGCCGCCGCCGCATTCTTTTATCGAGAGGCATGCCAAAATGGCCGAATCCGTCCGCTTTTTCACCGAGGCCGCCGTCCAGAACCGCATCGAGGCGGTCCTGCACCGCACCGATCACGCCATATACGAGTACTCGAACTTCCTCTTTAACCAGATAGGGAGCACCTTCCAGCAGGCCTGCGTCCTCGCCTTTATCCATTTCAACAAGGGCTGCAACCAGCGCGCCATCGAGAAAGCCCTGCAAATCCGAAGCGCCAGCGTCACCGTTCTCCTGAACACCATGGCCGGGAAGGACATTATCGACAAGACGCGGAATCCGGTGGACGGCCGCGAGGTCATCCTCTCCCTGACGCCGAAGGGAAAACGCGTCCTGACGAAGTGCCGGGAAGTGTTCGACACCATTGAAGAAGTGGTCAGCCGGGACATCTCGATGAAAGAACTGGGCACCCTCGCCCGCATCCCCACTAAAATGGCGGACAACTGCCGCCAGGCCGAGGAAATGGGCTGGCATACCATCGAAGAAACAGGCGACGAGGCATAAGTCGAAAGCGGCGGCGGGACGGTTTTTCCTTGACCAATCCGGGCGGTCGGTTACCCTGAATTCCATACTCTATGGTGTATACGCTCCCTGACCCCCTTTGGAGGAAACCGATGTCTGCCACGTCCATGCTGGATATTGATGAAAATCTTGTCAACGTTCTCATTAAATGCACCAAGGCCGGCCTGATGATGGCCGGCCTCAAGCCCTCCGCCATCGGCCTCGCGAAACTTCTCCACTCCAAAGGCAATGTCTCGTCCATCATCGGCTTTGTCGGCCCGATGAGCGGCTCGATGATCATCAATACCTCGGACGAATGCGCCTGCTTCATGGCCGGCCGCATGCTCGGGGAAACGCTGACGAAACTGGACAACCAGACCCTGGACGGCCTCTGCGAAATCGCCAACATTATCGCCGGCCAGGCCAAGGCCGCCCTCTCCACCACCGATTACCGCTTCGACCGGATTTCCGTCCCGTCCGTCATCGTCGGTAACTCCTACTCCATCTCCCACTACCGGGGCATGACGTCGGTGTCTGTCGAATTCGAACTGCCGGAAATGCCCATCACCCCGGGTGAACGCGGCACCTTCACCGTGAACATCTCGATGATGAAGATTTAATCCGGAACATCCTTCCGGCGGTGATGGCGTTCAGGTGCCGTGCCTCTATCGCGGCTGTGACAGACTGAACCATAGCAAAAAGGAGGCGCTCTTGACCGAGCGCCTCCTTTTATGCAGTATTGAAAATGTCCGCAGTTTTCCGGGGGTTTTTCGATGGCAGACAAACAAGGCCCAACCAAGCGCCAGCTCGCCGTCGCCCTCCGCTACAACGAGGACAAGGAAGCGGCGCCGCGCGTCCTCGCTCGTGGTTCAGGAAATGTCGCCCAGAAAATCCTCGACATCGCCAAGGAGCAGAAAATCCCCATCCGGGAAGATCCCGATCTCGTCGAAGCGCTGGCCAAACTCGATATCGGCTCCCTTATCCCCACCGAACTCTATCCGGCCGTGGCGGAAGTCCTCGCTTTTGTTTATCGACAGAATCAAAAATACAAATATTGAGTTTGTCGGGTGAAATTACGTATTTTGCCACGAAGTTCATTCACCTCCTAAAAAGACGACGCCACGCAGAGCCGAATGGGTTCCGCGTGGCGTTTTTGTATTATTGGAAATAGGAGGAATTTTTACCGGTTGGCGGTATTGAACTCGACGTTGTTCCGGTCCATCCAGTCGCGGAAATCGCGGATTTCTTCGGCCTGCGCTTCGATGATGTCTTCGGCCAGTTTCCGGATATCCGGGTTCTGGGTCATGACGAGGGCCGGGAGGGACATGTCGATGGCGGAGGCGTGGTGCGGGATCATCTGGATGATGAAGGATGATTCCGGGTTACCCTGACCAGCCATCTGCATCATCTGCTGCATATGGGTCCGCATCTGGTCGGCAGCTTCGCGGTCTTCGCCGCCGATACGCTGGAGGATGCGGCGCATCTGCTGGATTTCCTCTTCCTGGTCTTCGATAATGTCGTCGGCCCATTCGCGGATGCGGCGATCGCGGCTGTTCAAGAGTGGGCGGGACATGTCGACGGCGCCCTGGTGGTGGGCTATCATCGCGGACAGGAAGGCGCGGTCGTCGTTGACGGTCCAGTCGTGCTGGGCCGGGTCGGTGGCGGTCGCGGTGGCTGCCGTGCCGCTGTGGTCCATTGTTGTGGCCTGGTTCATTTCCATTGCTTGTGCTCCGCAGAATGCGGAGACGCAGAATGCCGCCAAGAGCATCACTGTTCTCATTTCGTCTCCTTGAGGTTCCCCCTCGAAATATCAAGACGGACTGACGTTCCACGCGTCCGATTCACCGAGTTTTTCCCTTAACGCGAAACGGTCCATAATAACCTATCGCAAAAAGGAAGCCGTCACCCGCATGGAGTGACGGCTTTGTCGTTGTGAATGGGATATCGGTATTCCGTAGTATTCCGTGAAGCGTCGCCGCTTTGATTGACTACACCGCCACGTCTTCGTCGCCGCGACCGTGGGTGTAAGTCGGGAGCAGCATCGGAGACGGCGTCGCCGTCGTGATGCCGGCGCCATTCCGCTCTGTCTCGAACTTTTTGACGTGGTCCAGGTTCGCCTTGCCGGGGGTGACCGACTTATACTTGCCGCCGGCCTGCTGTCCGGCGTTCCGGCCGAAGACGATTATGTCGAGGAGCGAATTCCCCATCAGCCGGTTCCGGCCGTGGATGCCGCCGACTGCTTCACCGGCGATGTAGAGGTTTTCGATATCGCTCTGCCCGTCCGGGTGGACGCGGATGCCGCCGTTCTGGTAGTGGAGGGTCGGGTAGACGAGAATGGGCTTGGTGCGGATGTCCATATCGTACTTCCCGTACATGCGCATCATGGCGGGAATGCGTTTCTCGATGGTGCCGACGCCGTGGATCTCTTCGATCTGCGGCGTGTCGAGCCAGACGCCGTAGCCTTCCGGTGTCCGGACGCCGTTCATGCGTTCATTACACTCGCGGATGATGCCGGCCGAGGTGACGTCGCGCGTTTCCAGCGGGTGGATGAAGGCGATGCCGTCCTTGTTCACGAGTTGGGCGCCGAGGGAGCGGACCTTTTCCGTGACGAGGGCGCCAAAGATCTGGTTCGGGAAGGCGACGCCGGTCGGGTGGTACTGGAGCGTGTCCTGATAGAGAAGCCGCGCACCGGCCCGGTAGGCGAGGATAAGCCCGTCCGCCGTGGCGCCGTAGTGGTTGGATGTGGGGAAGCCCTGGTAGTGCATGCGGCCGGCCCCACCGGTGGCGAGGACGACGATTTTTGCCCGGGCGATAAGGATATCGCCGGTTTCCATATTCATGAGGACGGCGCCGCAGGCGCGGCCCTGGTCGTCCAGAAGGAGTTCGATGGCCGAGGTGAAATCGACGACCTGGATGCCCCGGTTGTAGACTTCGTCACGGAGGGTGCGCATGATTTCGGCGCCGGAGTAGTCCTTGGCCGCGTGCATCCGCTTCCGCGAGGTGCCGCCGCCGTGGATCGTGATCATGGTGCCGTCGGCGTCCTTGTCGAACATGACGCCGAGTTCGTTGAGCCATTTGACCGCGCCGGGACCGTCCGACACCAATTTCCGGAGGAGTTCCGGAACGTTGGCGAAGTGGCCGCCGCCGAGGGCGTCGACGTAGTGGATGGCCGGGGAGTCGTTCGGTTTGTCCGCCGCCTGAATACCTCCTTCCGCCATCATGGTGTTGGCGTCGCCGAGGCGGAGCTTGGTGACGAGGAGGACGTTGGCGCCGGCTTCATTGGCTTCGACAGCCGCCGACGTCCCGGACCCGCCGCCGCCGATGACGAGGACGTCGACATCGTAGGTGGCGTTGTCGACATTGATGTCCATGTCGAGAACGCGGCTCCGGCCCTGGAGCAGTTCGGCCAGTTCGAGCGGGACTTTTTCGCCTTTGTTCGGGCCGATTTTCAGATCGGTGAACATGTCCTTCCGGTAGTCCGGATGGAATTTGGCGAGGAGATTGGTCTTGTCATCCGCCGAGAGCCGGGCGGGAAGCACGCCCATGCGGCTTTTGCGGGTCGCTTCGACGTTCTTGATCGAGTCCAGCATTTCCTGTGTATACAAGGTCGCACCCCTTTAAACCGTAATGATTGAGTTTTGCCACTCGGATTGACACGAGCCAGGAAGTGGTCAATCCGGTGTTCCATCCCCGCGCGGGAAGCGGCGGCGAAAACGCCGTCCCGTTACTACGCTTCGATTTCCCGCGTGTTGTACAGTTCCTTCAATTCCTCGACCGGCTTCTGCATGAGCTGGGTGAGGAGGTCGTCGAACTGGCCGTCGTCGATTTCCTTGACCCGGTCCGCCAGGTGCTGCGACTTCGGCGCGAGGTATTTGCCGGTAAGCCGACGGGCGAGTTCCGCCACCTGCGGGTGGGAAATGCCGGCCGGGCAGCGGGACGAACAGACGCCGCACATGACGCAGTCGAAGGACTCTTCCGCGCACTTTTCGTACTCTGCCCGCTGGGCGAAGGCGATGTACTGCATCACCTTCAGATCCTGGGTGCAGGCCTTTGTACAAGCGTTGCAGCCGATGCAGGAATAGATTTCCGGGTAAAGCTGCATCATGATCTGCTGCGTCGGTTTAATCTTTTCGATGTCGTAGACTTCCTTGAGGAGCGGGAAGAACGGCAGGGTGGCGATGTACATCCCCTCCTGGACCGTGGTCTGGCAGGCGAGGGCGACTTTCAGTTCGCGGTCGCCGGCGATACGGTAGATAGTGGCGCAGGCGCCGCAGAAGCCGTTCCGGCAGCCGCAGCCGCGGACCAGCTTGTAGCCGGCATATTCCATCGCCCCCATGATTGTGAGAATGCCCGGCACCTTGTAGCGTTTGCCGAAGATGTAGACGTGCACCATGTCTTCCATTGTTTATCCTTTGCTCGGTTCCGGAAGGTCCGGCCGGACTGTTCCGTGAAGCCATCGACCAAATGAGCATTCAAGTGTTTAGTAGAATTCTTCAAGCACGTGTTCTGGCGGTACGACACACCGCAACCGAAGATTTCAATGCGTAACGCTTTTCGGAGCGCTTTTCGAATGTTTCCGACAATGCGTTAGTACTCTTCGGGCAGCGCGTCCAACTGATCGAAGCGGAACACCGGGCCGTCGCGGCAAACATATTTCGACCCGATGTTGCAGCGGCCGCACTTGCCGACGCCGCATTTCATCCGGAGTTCCATCGTTGTGTAGACCTGGGTGTCGGCGAAGCCCATCTCGCGGAGCGCCGCCAGGACAAACTTGATCATGATGGGCGGGCCGCATACCAACACCGTCTTCGTCGGCGGGAACGCCAGTTCCTTGACGTAATTCGGGACAAAGCCGACGTGGCCCTTCCAGCTCTCCTCTTCCCGGTCGACGGTGAGATGAACTTTAACGTCGTCCTTGCCGTCCCATTCGCCCTTGATTTCGTCGAGGTACACAAGGTCGGCGGAACTGCGGGAGCCGTAGACAATGTCGACGGTGCCGTAATTCGACCGGTGGTAGCGGACATAGTTAATGACCGACCGAAGGGGCGCCAGGCCAATGCCGCCGGCGACGAACACGAGGTCTTTTCCCTTGAGTTCGGTGTCCACCGGGAAGCTGTTCCCGTAAGGACCGCGAATCGTCAGTTGCTGGCCGACCTCCATATCGTGGAGCCAGTCCGTGAGGCGGCCGCACTTCTTGATGGAGAATTCCATATAGTTCGTGTTCGTGGGGGACGAGGTGATGGAGAACATCGCCTCGCCGACACCGGGCACCGACAACATGGCGCACTGCCCGGGCGAATGGCTGAAACAGACGCCTTCGCCGCCCGGTAGGGTGACCCGGAACGTCTTGACGTCCGGAGTCTGCTGTTTGATGTCGGTGACAATCCCGAGGGTCGGAATCAGGGTGTCACGGATGGTATCGCAGCTACAGCTCATGCCTTCGTCTCCATGGCTTTCATGACCCGGACGATGTTCAGGGCCGAGGGACACTTTTCGACGCAGCGGCCGCAGCCGACGCAACTGTACATCCCGTCGTTGTTCTGCGGGAAATAGACCAGCTTGTGCATGAACCGCTGGCGGAAGCGCTGCAACTGCGTCGTCCGGGGGTTGCCGTGGGCCATCAGGGTAAAGTCGGAATACATGCAGGAATCCCAGCAACGGAAGCGCCGCACGCCGGCCGCGCCGTCGTCCCGGTCCTGGATGTCGTAGCACTGGCAGGTCGGGCAAACGAAGGTGCAGGTGCCGCAGCCGAGACAGGCTTCGGACAACCGGTTCCACACGTCGAGGCCGAAGATGTCGTCGGTCTGTTCCAACGGAACGACCGGTGCCTTCAGACCGGCAAACGGCGCCGCGTCCCACGCTTTCGCCGCGTCGGCCTTAACCTGCCCGACTGCCGCGTCGCCGTCCGGTCCGGCGTCCTGGAGGACGGCGCCGACGGCGGTGGTGAGGGCTTCGCCCTTTTCGGTAAGCGGTTCCCAGTAGAGGGTGTCGCCGACAATCCATGTCGCGACATCGCCGCCCGGCGAGGACGAATCGATGCCAAAGCTTTGGCAGAAGCAACTGTCTTCCGGTGCACCGCACGCGAGGGTGACAACGGTGCCAACAGTGCGGCGGGCCGCGTAAAAACTATCTTTCGGGTCGACGAGGAAAACCTTGTCGAGAACATCCATCCCGGCCGCGTCGCAGGCGCGCATGCCGAAGACGACAAACGGCGCTTCCGCCGTCGGCGCCGGATTGATGTCGATTTCCTTCCCGTTCATCCGGAAACGAACGATGTCCTCGGTTTGGGGGAAGAAAAAGTCCTTGCCGCTCTTGGCGGTTTTACCCGTCAGGGACACGTTCGCATCGTCCGACCAGAGGCCGAATTCGACGCGGTTGTCGTCTTCACGGGGCAGCCAGAGCTGGCGCTCCGTGGCGATTTCGGCGTACAGTTTCGGGAGGTCGGCTACAGGAATTTTCCGCATTATTGGCCTCCTCCGGAAGCGACCACTTCCGAAGGTTCCGGATCGGTCTCGGTGAATTCAGTGAGGGGAGTCATCCCGGAATCGTCCGTCCCGGCCGCGAACGGGCCGTAGGCGCGGTTGATGTCCTTGATGAATTTCCGGTTCAGGAGATGCAGGGGAATGCCTTGAGGACAGGCCCGGCTGCATTCGCCGCAGTCGGTACAACGGCCGGCGACGTGGAAGGCCCGGATAATGTGGAACATCTTCTCTTCGAAGGTTTCCGAATTGGCCTTGCCTGACACCGGGTTCGCCGGATTGTCGAAAACGCATTTCACGCAGGAGCACACCGGGCAGATGTTCCGGCAGGCGTTGCAGCGGATGCAGCGGGACAGCTCCTTCTGCCAGAACGCAAAGCGGTCGGCCGGAGCCATCGCCTCGAGTTCTTCGACCTGCTTGAAGCGGACCGGGCTTTCGCCCTTGTCCTTGATGTCGGCGAGCAGTTCGTCGTGAATGCGGTGGGTGTTACTCTTACAGGTGATGCACTTTTCCAGGGCGACAACTTCCCGGGGAAGCACCTTTTCGCCGTCGGCGGTGTCGAAGACGAATTCGGCGCCGCGTTGCTTCGCGTCCTTCAGGCCGCGAATACCGGCCCGGCGGACCTTCTCCGGGTCGAGCATGTCGCCGGTCGGGATGCCGAGAACGTAGACGGCTTCGCGTTCAAGACGGTTTTCGCCACGCATCTGGTTCAGGCTTTAAGTGTCGCACTGCTTCAGGAGGGCGAGGACGCGCCCGTCCGCCGCCTTCCGCCCGTTGAGGTAGCGGGAGACGTTGGCGGCGCAGAAGCAGTCGTAGACAAAGTCATCGTCAAGTTCTTCCGCCGTTTCGAAAAACGCCGGTACCCGGTCCCCGGGCATTTCGCCCCGCTTCCAGCCCCAGACGCCGACAACGGTGCCGTCGGCCAGGAGTGCTTTGGCGCGGTCGATGATTTTTTCTCTCATTCCCATCAGCGCAGTTCTCCCAGATTATTTTTCGGGCCGAGCTGGGCCACATGACCACAAAAGTCCCGCATGGTGGCGGCGAACTTGGCGCCTTCGGCGGCGGAGATCCATTCCACCCGGGTCCGGTCGCGTTCGATGCCGAGGTAGTCGAGCATGCCGAACAGCATCGACATCCGGCGGCGGGCATAGTAATTGCCGGTGGTGTAGTGGCAGTCCCCGGGGTGACAGCCGGCGATGATGACGCCGTCGGCGCCGCGCTGGAAGGCCCGGAGGACAAACAGCGGGTTGACCCGGCAGGAACAGGGCACCCGGATAATCTTGACGTCGGCCGGGTAATCCAGCCGGCTGGTGCCGGCCAGGTCGGCCCCGGCGTAACTGCACCAGTTGCAGCAGAACGCGACGATGAGCGGCTTGGTGGCCGTGGTCGCGTCGTTTTCAGTCATCGGCATATAGCATCCACCTCCGCCAAAATCTGCCGGGTCGAGAAGCCCCGGAGGTCCATCACGCCGGACGGGCAGGTCACGGTGCAGGCGCCGCAGCCCTGACAAACCGCTTCGTTGACCTGGGCGACGCGGGAGGAGAGGCGCTTTCCTTCCCGGTGCACGTCCTTGACTTCATAGGTAATCGCCCCGTAGGGACACACGTTTTCACAGAGGCCGCAGCCGTTGCACATCGGCTCGGCCGGATTGGCGATGCAGGGATTGGTAATCAGCTTGTCCTTCACCAGGAGGCCAATCACCTTCGACGCGGCAGCGCCGGCCTGGGCCACCGTTTCCGGAATGTCCTTCGGCCCCTGGCACAGCCCGGACAGGTAGACGCCGGCTGTCGGGCTTTCCACCGGACGAAGCTTCGGGTGGGCTTCCGTAAAGAAGTCGTTCGTGTCCATGCTGGCGGTGAGCATCGTCGCGAGGTTACGGGCGCCCTTTTCCGGTTCGACCGCTGTCGCCAGGACTACCATGTCGGCTTCGATATGAAGCTGCGTGTCGTGGAGAAGGTCCGACGCCTGGACGAGGAGCGTGTCCCCCTTCTTCTCGACCTGGCCGACCATGCCCTTGATGTAATGGACATTGTACTGCTCGATGGCACGGCGCTGGAACTCGTCGAAGGCCTTCCCCGGCGTCCGGACGTCGATGTAGAAAACATAGACTTCGGAATCCGGATACTTCTCGCGGACGAGCATGGCGTGCTTGGCCGTGTACATGCAGCAGATCTTCGAGCAATAGGTTTTTTCACATTCACCGGAACCACGCGAGCCGACGCACTGAACAAAGACAATGCGCTTCGGTTCCTTGTGGTCGCTCGGCCGGACAAGGTGTCCGCCGGTCGGCCCGGCGGCGTTACAGAGCCGCTCGAATTCGAGGGAGGTGATGACGTCCGGGTATTCGTCGTAGCGGAATTCGCCGTACGGCTCCGGACTCACCGTGTCGAAGCCGGTGGCGACGACGATGGCGCCGTAGCTTTCTTCGAGGATGGTGTCTTCCTGGTCGTAGTGGACAGCCTTCGAGGGGCAGATTTTTTCGCAGACGCCGCACTTCCCGGTCTGGAACTTGATGCAGTTTTCCCGGTCGATAACGGGAACGTTCGGGATGGCCTGGGCGAACGGGATATAAATCGCCGACCGGTTCCGGAGACCCTGGTCAAATTCTGATTTCGCCTTCTTCGCCGGGCATTTCGCCATGCAGTCACCGCAGCCGGTACAGGCGACTTCGTCGACGCACCGGGCTTTTTTCCGGATCTTGACCTTGAACTCGCC
>JAJBTL010000125.1:0-5084 GCA_020860865.1 Planctomycetota bacterium
AAACTGGCAAGGACGGTGGCGGACCAGGAGAAGGCGATTTTATAACTGAAGACATCGAGGAAAAACCGCCCGATCGGCCGGTTGACGCCGAAGATGAAGAGGAGGAAAAACCCCACCACCGTCGGCGGCAGCACCAGCGGCAGGGTGAGGATGCCGTCGACGACCATCTTCAGGCGGGGCCATTTCAGGGTGGCGACGAACTGCGCCGCCGCCAGCCCGACGATGGCGGTCACGAGCATCGAGGCGGCGGCGGTGCGGAGAGAGACAAGGACTGCGGGCCAGAGCATGACGGTCTATCCGTTCCGGTGGCTGTGCGGCAAGGGTGCCCCTTACTTCGCGGCGGCGAAGCCGTACTTGACGAAAATGGCAATAGCCTCCGGCGACTGGAGAAAGTCGACAAACAGCCGCGCCTCCTCCGGGTGGGAACTGTTCGCCAGGATGCCGACCGGGTAAATGACCCGGCGCTTGAGGCTCCCGTCCGGCGCCGAGGCGACGACGGTGACTCGGTCCGTCGTGGCGGCGTCGGTGGCGTAGACGACGCCGACGCCAGCGCTGCCTTCGGCGACCCAGTTGAGGACTTCGGTGACGTTGGTGCCAAGGCTGGCCTTGGCGAGGACGGCATCATACATGCCGAGGCTTTGGAACACTTCTCGGGCGTACTGGCCGGCCGGGACGCTGTCCGGATCGCCGATGGCGATGGTGTCCGCCTCGAGGACGCGTTCGAATCGATCGATGCCGCCGGTGTTGCCGGCCGGGGTGATGAGGACAACGCGGTTCTCCAGGAGCGGCACCACCGTGTCCTTGTCTATCATGCCGCTCTTCACCAATGCGTCCATCTGCCGGGTGGCGGCGGACATGAAGACGTCGGCGTCGAGGCCGTTTTCGATTTGGGCCTGAAGTTTCCCCGAACTGTCGTACGTACCTTTCACCGTAATCCACGGATACATGGCCTGGAACAGCGGAATCAGGTCCTGAACATAGGAATACTGGAGGCTGGCGGCGGCGGCCACCAGCATGGTGACGGGTCGCCGGTCACCGGCGCGGAGACGGGTCGACGCGGTCGCGACAAGGACAAAGGCGAGAACAACGGTGGCAACGAGACGGGTGAAGGTACTGGCCATAGCGTTCCTTTCAGGACAATGTCTTGCGTGCCCGAGGTGGCGATACCGCACAGTCCGACGCCGGACTATGCGCTTACGGTTTGACAGTCACTGCGCAGTCCTCGACATCCCCGGCGAGGATTTCCAGGCCGTGGAGGAGTTCGTCGATGACAAAGCCGAGACATTCCCGGACCGCCTTCGGGCTGCCGGGAAGGTTGACAATGAGCGTGCCGCCACGAATGCCGGCGACGGCCCGGCTCAGCATCGCCTTCCGGCTCACGGCGAGGCTGAGAAAGCGCATCGCTTCCGGGATGCCGGGGCAAAGCCGGTCGACGACCCGGAGAGTCGCTTCCGGCGTCACGTCCCGCCGCGAAAATCCAGTGCCGCCACTCGTCAGGACGAGGCTGACCCGGAGGGTGTCCGCGAAGCGTTCGAGCTCGGAGGCTATCCGCACCTCGTCGTCCGGGACGATAATCCGTTCGATAATATTCAAGCCCTTTTCCGCCACCATTTCCGCCATGACGTCGCCACTGACATCGGCGCGGTCGCCAACACTTCCCTTGGTGCTGGCGGTAAGGAGGGCGACAGTGTAGGACGGCATGGCCGCCACCGGATCGCCGACCCGGACGTCGCCACCCTTCAGCACCCGGGCGAAAACGCCGTGCCGGGGCATGATGCAGTCGCCCATGGCCTGGTAGATGTGGCAACGGTCATGACACTCCTTGCCGAACTGGGTCAGTTCGAGAACGGCGTCGGCGATGCGGATACGGTCGCCGATCCGCAGGCGGTCAAGGTCGAGGCCGCGGACGACAAGGTTTTCGCCGAAGTCGCCGGGCTTCACCGTGGCGCCCTTGGCCTGGAATTCCTCGATGCGTTCAAGCGGGAGGATGCTGACCTGACGGTGCCAGTCGCCGGCATGGGCGTCGCCGACCAGGCCGTGGCCGGCCTAGAGGACGGCATGCGGCTGGCAGGTTTTGGCAGTGCCTTTGGCCGGGCTGAGGCATATCGCCACAATCGCGGCGGCGCTCTCGGTTTTATGATGCTCCATTGTACTGTTCCTTATGAAATGCGCTACCCGCCGATGCGGTTCATCGGTTCGCCGCCGCCGACGCTGGTCGCCGGGCAGTCGAACTGGTGGCCGGACGGCTTGTCCCGGACGATGCGGCGGATGCGTTGCGCCAGGGCCGCGTCGTCGTCTCCGGCCCGAATCGGCCCGGCCAGGTCGGCGCCGTGGCCGTGGTGGAGGCAGGTCTTCAGGAAGCCTTGACTGGTGAGGCGGATTCGGTTGCAGTCGGCGCAGAAGTTGCCGCTCAGGGCGGCGATGTAGCCGATGCGGGTGTCGTGGCCACGTATCCGCGAATAAAGGGCCGGGCCATTTCCGTAGCGTCCGGGCGCCGGTTCCAAGGGACCGAAGCGGTCGGCGATGATGGCCAGCACGTCATCCCGGCCGAGGCCGGTGAAGCGTCTTCCTTCCCCAAGCGGCATCAGTTCGATAAAGCGGATCGGGATGTCATGGTCCAACGAGAACTCGACCGCCGGAACGATGTCCATGTCGTTCAGGCCGCGAATCGGAACCATGTTCACTTTGACCGTGACGCCGCGCTGTTTAAGTGCGACAACGTCCCGGAGGACGGCGGCGACGTCGCGGCGGGTGCGGGTAACCGCGCAGTAGCGGTCCGGGTCGACGGCGTTCAGGCTGATGTTGACGCTGTCAACGCCGATGCGGGCCAGGTCGTCCGCGTGGCGGCCGAGGGTGGATCCGTTCGTCGTCACCGTGACGCTGGCGACGCCCGGGGTCGCCTTCAGGCCGGAGAGAATCGCCAGGGCGTCCGGGTTCATGAACGGTTCGCCGCCGGTGACCTTGAAGGACGACACCGCCATGGCGGCGAGGATGCGGGCGAGGCGGAGGATCGGGTCGCCAGCGGGTCGCGGACGGGTTCGTCGCCCCGGGTGCGGTCCGGCATGCAGAATTGGCAGCGGTAGTCGCAGCGATCGGTGATGGACAGTCGGACATATTCGATGCGGCGTCCCTGACTGTCGGTGAGCGGTTCATTCGGTTCGGACGGCATCGCCGGCTACGCCTCCGGCTCTGGCGCGGTGTAATCGCCCGATTTGCCGCCGCTCTTCGACAGGAGACGGATGTCCCGGATGACCATGCCCTTGTCCATGGACTTGGCCATGTCGTACAGGGTCAAGAGGGCGACGGCGACGCCGTGCAGGGCCTCCATCTCGACACCGGTGGACCCGGTGGACTGGACGCGGCAGCGGACATCGACAGCCGTGTCGCCAAGGTCGAAATCGACCTGGCAGGAACTGACGGCGATGTCGTGGCACAGGGGGATGACGCGCGACGTGTTCTTCACCGCCATGATGGCGGCGACGCGGGCGACAGCGAGGGCGTCGCCTTTGGCGAGCGAGTTGTCGCGGATAGCCTGGACGATGGCGGCCGTCGCGTCGAGCCGGCCGGCGGCGACGGCGGCGCGGGCGGTTGGAGCCTTGTTCCCTATATCGACCATGCGGGCACGGCCGGCCGAATCGAGATGGGTTGACATGGATGTTCCTTCGTGTATTCCCCGTCGGGAGGCAGTCCGCGCCGACCGGGCGCCGATTCCCGATTGGCCGTCGACTTCAACCTGAAGAGTGCCGGAATGGCTGACATACCTATTATACAAAAAACGGCCGGAAGCGGCAAAAAGTCATTTCAAAAGTTTTTGAGAATTGCTAAAATTTAGTAAGAACAGGTAACGCGACTGTCCGGGCAAAGGATACCATCGCCATGAACCAGCCGAAAAGCCATCCGCGCATGTCCGTCATACCGGTCCGGGACGCGGTCGGGAGCGTCCTGTGCCACGACATCACTGTCATCGCGCCGGGCGACCGGAAGGACCGGGCCTTCAAGAAAGGCCATGTCGTCAGGGAAGAAGACATCCCGGTTCTCCTCGACCTCGGGAAGGAACACCTCTACGCCTTCGCGCCGGAGGACGGGTTCCTCCACGAAGAAGACGCCGCCCTCCGCCTCGCCACGGCCAGCCGCGGCGACAACCTCGACCTCTCGGACGTGAAGGAAGGACGCATCAACTTCATTGCCGGTCGTGACGGGCTGCTCCGCATCAATGTCCCGCTCCTCGACCGGATAAATGGTCTTGGCGACATAACCTTCGCCACCCTGCACAGCCACCGACCGGTGGCGGCGGGAGACCGGGTCGCCGGGGTTCGGGTGGTGCCGCTGATGGTGGACGCGGATATTGTCCGGGAAGCGGAGCGGTTGTGCCAGGCCGATCCGGAGCCGATCGTGTCGGTCCTCGCCTTCAAGCCGGCCAGGGTCGGGGTCGTCATCACCGGCAGTGAAATATACCATGGTCGCATCACGGACAAGTTCGCGCCGGTGCTGCGGGAAAAATTCGCGGCACTCGGGAGTACTGTCATAGGGGAAGTCATGACCGCCGACGAGGTCGAATGGACCAAAGGCGCCATCCACCACTTCATGGACGACGGCGCCGACATGGTCGTCCTCACCGGCGGCATGTCCGTGGACCCGGACGACCTGACCCCGACCGCCATCCGCGCTTCCGGAGCCGAGGTCGTCACCTATGGCGCGCCGGTGTTTCCGGGCGCCATGTTCCTCCTCTCGCACCTGGAACGCGGCGGGCGGCGGATTCCCGTCCTCGGGCTTCCCGGGTGCGTCATGTACCACCGGGCGAGCATATTTGATCTCGTCGTGCCCCGGCTCCTGGCCGGGCTAGAGGTGACGCGGGCCGACATTGTCCGGCTCGGGCACGGCGGATTCTGTTCGACCTGCGCGGACTGCCGGTTCCCGAACTGCGGGTTCGGCTGTTGAAATTCGGCGCGACGGCGTTCCGCATGGCGACACGAAGGGTTGAGGCGTACCAAACATTTTGGAGAACCCATGGTCCATGAATTCCACGACGTCATCGTCGACCACCTGGAAAAAGGCGAATCCCTCGTCGTCGCCACCATCGTCAC
>JAJBTL010000125.1:5094-13230 GCA_020860865.1 Planctomycetota bacterium
GTCTTCCCGGACGGAACGACTGTCGGCACCATCGACGGCGGCAGCGGCGAGGCCGATATTATCGCTCGGGCACAGGACGTGCTGGCGGACGGACGCCGCCGTCTCGTCGATATCGACATGACGGGCCAGGCCGCCAGCGGCGCCGACCTTATCTGCGGCGGACGGGTGCAGGTCTTCCTCGACCGGGTGACGCCGTTGTCGCTCCCGTTGTACCGGTAACGGTCGGCGCGGTACCGGGACGGCTTCCCGTCGTTCCTGGCGACGCCGGTGGACAGCGACGGCATGGTCGTCCTGATCCAGCCGGAACTGCCGTCCGGCGACATTGCCGAAGCGGTGCTCCGGGAGAATCCGGACGCGGCATCAATCGTCGATATCGCAGGCAGCCGCCATGTCGTCCTGCCAGTGCGGCCGCGGCCGAAACTTATCCTCGCCGGCGGCGGCCACGTCTCCCACGCCACCGCCCGCGTCGCCGACATTGCCGGTTGGGAGGTTGTCATCCTTGACGACCGGGAAGAATACGCGAGTCCGGCTCGGTTCCCCTGGCTTCCGGCGTCGGCCATCCATGTCGTGCCCGCGTTCGAAAACTGCTTCAAGGCGAGCGTCCTTGGGTTCGACGTCACCGACACCACCGCCATCGCCGTCATGACCCGTGGCCACCAGTACGACAGTGACGTCCTGGCGCAGGCGCTCCGGACCTGGGCCGGATATATCGGCATGATCGGCAGTCGGCGGAAACGGGAAGCCGTCTACGACAAGATGCGGGAACTCGGTTTTGAGCGGGAAGACATCGGCCGGGTGCACTCCCCTATCGGCCTCGCCATCGGCGCCGAGACGCCGGAGGAAATCGCGGTGAGCGTGGTGGCTGAGATTATTTCGGAACGGGCGGCGAAACGGATGGAGGCGTAGCAGCATTTTCGAAAAATCGTGCAGCCATCCAGACACCCGGAAGAAAACCGGCGGCAGGCGCTTTTTTCGTCCAGTCACGGTACGGAATAAAGACGGCGTGATCCGGTCGTAACGGATCACGCTGCGTAATGACCGATATTCAACCGTCTTTGCCTTGCGTGGCCTGGTTACTTTGGATCGGATGGCCTGATCTTTCGGTACAGCGTGGCGATGCCGATGCCGAGGGCTTCGGCGGCGCGGCGTTTGCCGTCGGCGCTGTCGCCGAAGTGGCGGAGAGCGTTCTGAATAGCTTCCTGCTCGAGGCGGGCGATGGGAACGATAGGGGCGGTGACCGGTTCGTCCGCCTGCGGAATCGCCGGGCGGACCGACGGGAGCGGGACGGACGCAAGGGCGGCCAGCTTGGCCGGAAGCGCCCGCGTGGACAACGGGCCGCCGTCATGCATGTTGACCATGTACTCGACGCAGTTTTCCAGTTCCCGGATATTTCCCGGCCACGAGTAGGCGGTGAAGATGTCGAGGAGTGACGGCGACAACCGAAGCGGCGGCTTCGAAAAGAGGCGGCAGTAGCGGTCGAGAAAATACTCGGCCAGTTCCGGAATGTCCTTTTTTCGTTCGCGGAGCGGCGGAATCTCGAGCGGGATGACGTTCAGGCGGTAGTAGAGGTCTTCCCGGAACATCCGTTGTTCGATAAGACTGGTGAGCTTTTCATTGGTTGCGGCAATGACGCGTATGTCGACCTTGATAGTCGTGTTCGAGCCGAGGCGGCTGAAGGTGCGTTCCTGAAGGACGCGGAGCAGCTTGACCTGGAGGTGCAAGGGCATCGATCCGATTTCGTCGAGGAAGAGAACGCCCTGATCGGCCAACTCGATTTTTCCCATGCGGCCGGACGGATCGGCGCTGGTAAAGGCGCCCTGGGCGTAGCCGAACAATTCGCTTTCAAGAAGGGCGTCGGGAATGGCGCCGCAGTTGATGGCGACGAACGGCTTGTCGCGGCGCGGTCCCGAGTCGTGGATGGCGCGGGCGAACATTTCCTTGCCGGTGCCGCTTTCGCCGGTGATGAGGACGGTCGAACTCGTGTTCGCCACCTGGCCGACGCGTTTCTTGAGGTTCAGCATAATCGGACCGCTGCCGATAATGGCGCCAAGAACGCCGCCGTGACCGCCGGACCCGCCGAGCCGCGACAGCATGGCGGTGAGCCTGGCGCGGGATTCGAACACGAGGGCGCGGTCGAACGCCGGATCGTCCTGGCGATCGAGCTGGAGGAATTTCCCGAGGACGACGTGCTCATCACGATCGACCAGGGCGGGCGCGTCGCCGTCCGTCACCGAGGCCGTGGCACTGACGATGACGGCGTATTCCTCCATGTCCGAATAGACGTCGCCGGTGGCGGCGACAGTGACGCTGTAGCCGGCCTCCTCGCCGTCGGTAATGCCGAGTTCCTTCCGGGCGTTGTCGTTCACGAAGGTGACGCGGCCGTCCCGGCCGAGGACGAGGACGCCACGCGAATTGGCGTCGGTGATTTCCAGGAGCGTCGACAGCCGGCGGCTGTTCTCCCGGGAACGGCGCTCGTTTGTGGCGACGCGAGCCAGCGTTTCGGCAATTTGCTGGACGAAACGGATGTAGATGTCCCGGTTGGCCTGGACCTTTAGCCGGTCGTCGTCGTTGAAGCAGACAAGCCCGATGATGCCGAGGATTTCCCCGTCCGCCACGATGGGACTGCATAGCGTAAGCTTTTCCTGGCAGTGGTCCAGGTTCGGGCACTGGAAACAGAGCGGGTTTTCCTTCGGATTATCGACGTAGAGCGGCTCCGCCGTGGCGAGGGCATGGGTGTACAAAGCCCCGGCCTGGGTGATGCTGTCGCCGACGCTGTCCGCGTAGATGCCGGTGCCGGCGATGCGGACGAGGTTCCGGTCAACGACCTCGATGTCGATCTCCGTGACGGTGGAGACGACATAGGCGAGGTCTTTGACATAGTCGGCGATGGCGTCGAGCATTCTGGCTCCGGTTGACGGCGCAGTTGCGATGGGATTCTTCCGGCTGGCTACGCCTGGATGATGGTGCCGGTGGTGCCGGCGATGCCTTCCTCGGCCTTTTCGAGAAGGGTGATAAGGGGTTTCCGGCCCGGCCGGCTGGCGGCGAACTGCATGGCGGCCTCGACCTTCGGCAGCATGCTGCCCGGGGCGAACTGGCCTTCCTCGCAGTAGCGCTTGGCTTCGTCGAGGTTTATGGTGTCGAGCCAGCGTTCGTCCGGCTTCCGGAAGTTGACCGCGACCTTTTCGACAGCGGTCAGGATTATAAGGTAATCGGCATCGATGATTTCCGCAAGCTTCGCCGACGCCAGATCCTTGTCGACGACGGCGCTGACGCCTTTCAGGTGGTTCCCCTGCGAGATGACCGGGATGCCGCCGCCGCCGGCGGCGATGACGATTTTCCCGGCTTCAAGGAGGGTGCGGACGATGTCCTTTTCGACAATGTCGATCGGCTTCGGGCTGGCGACGACCCGACGCCAACCGCGACCGGCGTCTTCCATCATGTCGTAGCCGCGGGCGGTCATTTCCTTGGCCTCCTCCTCCGAGTAGAAGGAGCCGATGGGCTTGGACGGTTTTTGGAATGCCGGGTCGTCCGGGGATACTTCGGTCTGGGTGATGACGGAGGCGACGGCGATGTCGGACCCCTGGTTCAGGAGTTCTTCCCGGAGGGCGTTCTGGAGATCGTAGCCGATATAGCCCTGGCTCATGGCGACGCACACGGACATCGGAATGAACGGGGTGTGGACTTCCGACTTGTGGGCGGCTTCCATGGCCATGTTTATCATGCCGACCTGGGGGCCGTTCCCGTGGGCGATGACGACCTCGTTCCCGGCCTTAAGAAGGCCGACGATGGATTTGGCGGTGGTTTTGACGGCTTGCATTTGTTCAACGAGATTGTTGCCGAGGGCATTGCCGCCGAGGGCGAGGACGATGCGTTTTTTCATGACTGTCTCCAGAAAGGTTTTTTGAATGCCGGGGCGCCGGGCGCGGGCCGGACGTTCCTGTAATGTATAAGGCGGTTTGAGTATGGTGGCGATAGTCAGGGGGACGTATTTCGTTCGTGTGCGCCACAATAGAACTGTACCGCACGGACGCGCCTATTTCCACAAATTTTTAGATAAAATAAATAATTTTTTAAAGAAAAGGAGAGCTCACCTGCCGTTCTCTCGGCTACCAGGCGTGCGGCGGTCCGCCCTACCAATCTCCTATCCTTTTGTTTGTAAACAGATTACTGAATCGACTGGAAGAATCCACGACTTTTCTCTAAAAAACTTTTTTCTTCCCTAAATTTTATTTGAATAAGCGATTTGATGTGCTATACTGGAGGCATGAGGAAAAACGCCATGACCTCCGAATTCCTACAACGTTCCTTACCGGAGGTCCAAACAATGAGCGCACGCGAACAGGACGACTTCCTGAAACGCCTCGCCAAGGGCATATCCAGCCTCTTCGGCACCAACTGCGAGGTCACCGTCCACGACTTGCGTAAAGGCTATGAAAACACCATCGTCGCCATCGAGAACGGCCAGGTCACCGGCCGCCGCGTCGGCGACGGATCGTCCGAACTCGTTCTCCGCGCCCTCAAAGAAAACCCGGAGAACGTCGAGGACAACTACTGCTACCACGCCCGCACCAAGGACGGGCGGATCCTGAAGTCGAGCTCCATCTATCTTCGGGATAAGAAGGGCAAGCTGGTCGCCCTCTTCGGCATCAATTACGACGTCACCGATCTCGTCATGGCCCGCCATGCCCTCGAGGCCGCCATCGGCGACAACGGTGAAAAGGACGACAACCCGGGCGACGTCACCATCACCTCGAACGTCAACGACCTCCTGGAGCAACTCATTGCCGAGGCCGACCAGTTCGTCGCCAAGCCGGTCGCCATGATGTCGAAGGAAGACAAGATCCGCGCCATCCAGTTCCTGAACGACCGGGGCGCGTTCCTCATCAAGAAGGCCGGGGACAAGGTGTCCAGGCACTACGATATCTCAAAGTACACGTTATACAATTATATGGGCGCCGAGGAGTAACGTTAGATACGCCGCTGTCCGGCTCGTGGCTGGGACGGGACATTCTGACGAACCGCCTTGGACGCCCCCGAACTCATGAAAGGGTCAGCGCGATGGCTATGGATTTCGAGAAGATCAAGGCGGCGGCGGAAGGCTACAAGGCCGACATGACGAAGTTCCTCCGGGACATGATCCGCATTCCCGGCGAGAGCGCCGAAGAGGGCGGCAAAATCAAATGCGCCGAAGCGGAAATGAAACGCCTCGGCTTCGACCGGGTCGAAATAGACCCGATGGGCAACCTCCTCGGCTACATGGGCACCGGTAAGACCCTCATCGCCTACGACGGCCACATCGACACCGTCGGCATCGGCAACCGGGACAACTGGACCTTCGACCCCTACGAAGGCTATGAAAACGACGACGAAATCGGCGGCCGCGGCGCTTCCGACCAGGAAGGCGGCATCGTCTCCGCCGTCTACGGCGCCAAAATCATGAAAGACCTCGGCCTCCTCTCGGACAAGTACACCGTCCTCGTCACCGCGTCCGTGCAGGAAGAGGACTGCGACGGCCTCTGCTGGCAGTACATTATTAACGAAGACAAGGTCAAACCGGAATTCGTCGTCATCACCGAACCCACCGACGGCGGCATCTACCGCGGCCAACGCGGCCGGATGGAAATCCGCGTCGACATGAAGGGCGTCTCCTGCCACGGTTCCGCCCCGGAACGCGGCGACAACGCCATCTATAAAATGGCCGAACTGATCGGTGAAGTAAAGGATCTGAACGAACGCCTCCATAACGATCCGTTCCTCGGCAAGGGCACACTCGCCGTCTCGCAGATTTTCTACACCTCGCCGTCCCGCTGCGCCGTCGCGGACAGCTGCGCCATCTCCATCGACCGCCGCCTCACGGACGGCGAGACCTACCAGTCCGCCCTCGAAGAAATCCGCGCCCTCCCGGCCGCCAAGAAGTACGGCGCCGAAGTGACCATGTACAAGTACGACCGCCCGAGCTGGACCGGTTGCGTCTACCCGACCGACTGTTACTTCCCGACCTGGGTCATTCCGGAAGATCACCCGGCGACGCAGGCGATGGCGAAGTCGTTCGAAAAGCTCTACGGCACGCCCCGGATCGACAAGTGGACGTTCTCGACAAACGGCGTCTCCATCATGGGCCGCTACGGCATCCCGTGCATCGGCTTCGGACCCGGCAAGGAAAAGGAAGCGCACGCGCCGAACGAAAAGAACTGGAAGTCGGAACTGGTCCGCTGCGCCGCCGTCTACGCCGCGCTGCCGACAATCTACCTGGAAAACAAGTAGCCGGGATTTCGCGGCGGCAGCACAGTGGACAGCGGGAATTTCTCGTTAACTGCCGCTTTCCCTTTTACGTGCGCAGCCGAGTCATTCCGGAACGACCACACATTTATCCAAAAACCCATTCAATGGAGACGCACAATGGCCAACTTTGAAGCCCTGGTGAACCGTATCGCCAGCCTCGACACCAATATGTACCTGAACGACTTCCTCCTCACCTGGGAAAAGTCCGACGCCGAAATCGCCGCTACCTTCGCCGTGGCCGACGCCCTCCGGAACCTGCGGGAACGGAACATCTCGACCCGCATATTTGACTCCGGCCTCGGCATTTCCCTGTTCCGTGACAATTCGACCCGCACCCGGTTCTCCTTCGCGTCCGCCTGCAACCTCCTTGGCCTCACCGTCCAGGGCAAGTCGCAAATAGCCCACGGCGAAACCGTCCGGGAAACCGCCAACATGATTTCCTTCATGGCCGACATCATCGGCATCCGTGACGACATGTATATCGGCAAAGGCAACACCTATATGCGGGAAGTGTCCCGCGCCGTTCTCGACGGCTACAAGGACGGCAACCTCGAACAGCGTCCGACCCTCGTCAACCTCCAGTGCGACATCGACCACCCGACCCAGAGCATGGCCGACATGCTCCATATCATCCACACCTTCGGCGGCGTCGAAAACCTGAAGGGCAAAAAACTGGCCATGACCTGGGCCTATTCCCCCAGTTACGGTAAACCGTTGTCAGTGCCGCAGGGCATCATCGGCCTCATGACCCGGTTCGGCATGGAAGTCCACCTGGCCCACCCGGAAGGCTACGAAGTCATGCCGGAAGTGGAAGAGGTGGCGAAGCAGAACGCGGCCAAGACCGGCGGCAAGTTCGTCAAGTCGAACTCCATGGCCGACGCCTTCGCGGGCGCCGACATCGTCTACCCGAAATCCTGGGCGCCGTTCGCGGCGATGGAGAAGCGGACCAATCTGTACGGGAACGGCGATTTCGACGGCATCAAGGCGCTGGAAAAAGACCTTCTGGCCCAGAACGCCAACCACAAGGATTGGGAGTGCACGGAAGACCTCATGAAGAAGACGAACGGCGGCAAGGCCCTCTATATGCACTGCCTGCCGGCGGACATCTCGGGCGTCTCCTGCAAGGAAGGCGAAGTGGAAGCAAGCGTGTTCGACCGCTACCGCGTCCCCCTCTACAAGGAAGCCGGTTTCAAGCCGTACATCATCGCCGCCATGATCTTCCTGTCCAAGATGAAAGATCCGGCCAAGGCCCTCAAAGACCTGGAAACCCGCGACCGTCAGCGGATTTTCCAATAACACCGGTACCCCATTTCTCTCAGCACTACCGACGTGGTATGCACGCCCGGCTTCAGGTGAGGCCGGGCGCGTTTTTTCGTTTCAGGACCTCCCGCCTCTCAAATGAACGCGTGAATCGACGCGGCAACTTTACCGGGAAAACCGGGGAATTATCATTTGTCCTCAGCGTTAATCATCATATACTTTTATTAGCGCATCGGTTTAACGTACAATCCGTTGCAACCACAAAGAGGAGATATGATGGGATACAAATACAATCGCCTGGAGAGGGACGAGGTTGCCTGCCTATTGGTTGATCATCAGGTTGGCCTGTTTTCGTTGGTGAACGATTTCGAACCGATTGAATTCAAGAACAATGTCCTGGCAATAGCCGCCTGCGCCAAGTATTTCAAGTTGCCGACTGTTTTGACGACGAGCCTCGAGTCCGGTCCGAACGGGCCGCTTCTCCCCGAACTGGTGGCGATGCATCCGGACGCACCCAAGGTGGGCCGGCCGGGGCACATTAGAGTGTGTCGTCACAATAAATTAAAGAGTTCCTTAAGATAGTACAATCCGTAC
>JAJBTL010000033.1:0-2285 GCA_020860865.1 Planctomycetota bacterium
TTTGCCCGGTATTTTGGGCGGAAAATACGCCGAGAGGCCATTTTGACGAAGTATATGGCGACGAGACGAGGTTATGGAACGGCTTCTAGGCTTTATTTGTAGTTTGGCCCCGACCCGCGTCCAGCAAGGAAAAATAGCCCGGCAGCCAGTTTTTTTGCTCAGGCGGTCTTGAACAAAAATACATGCGAGAGGGCCATTTTGACGCCGCTGGCGCGGAGTCGCGGCTATACTACAAACACGGCCTAGTGATGTCCGGCCGAGATTTCCGCAGTGTCGGAAAGTATCCGAAAAGATTTATATTTTTCCCCGATATTTTTTTATCCTCGAAAATATCAACGTTTTACAGGCATACTCTTCCCCCTTCGACCACTTGACGTCCCGGTGCGATCGCGTAAAAGGTATCCATTAAAAACGTGAACGACAATGAAGGGTCGTGGTGGTTCGTGATTGACGGACCATTCCACCGCACCTCATTTCATTTTGTGTTCATACTATAAATATACTAAAGATTTGGCGGGAGGATTGCATATTGTACAACGGCAAGTCCGGTCTTTGAAGAATTATTACAGGTCAAGATTTTTTTAGAAAACATCGATATGGAGAAAGTTCTCAAAAAAATCAACGAAGAATCATAAAACGATGGTGGTGGTTCTTCTCCCAGTTTTGGGGGTGCCGTCGCTTGTCCGTCTGGGCGAAGGAGCTAGGCGGGCTCCTTGGCGCCTTGCGGGTGACGGCATCCCCTCTTTTTATCTGTCCTTCTTCTTTTCCACACGTCTGGTTACTGTAACACATATCCCATGTCACCCAGCCAGGAAAGGGAACCGGCGGTGTCGATACTCGGCTTATATTCCAGACCCACCCAGCCTGCGTAGTCAAGGCGTTCGAGAACGCCCAGGAGAAAGCGGTAATTGATTTCGCCCGTACCCGGTTCGTGACGACCCGGATTGTCGGCGATTTGGATATGTCCGATGCGGGGTAAATGCGACCGGATAAAACCGGCGAGTTCGCCTTCGGTGCGTTGGGCATGGTAAATGTCGTACTGCAGTTTGACGTTGTCACGGGCGATTTTATCCAGCAGCCGAATGGCCCCGGTCGGTGTGGTGACGAAGAATCCCTTAATGTCCATGGGATTTATTGGTTCAAGAAGAAGATCGATTCCATGCGGGACAAATATGTCTGCCGCATAACGCAACCGTTCGACCAGGCGTGATTCCACAACGTCTTGTTTTTCTTCCCTATTCGCGATGCCGGATAGGACGTTGATGCGCTTAATGCCGACCGAAACTGCATACGTACATGCTTCCAGAATGGCTGCGGTAAAATCCTGTTCCCGCCCGGACAATACGGCCAGTCCCCTTTCGCCTCCGGCCCAATCTCCAGCCGGCGCATTTATGAGAACCATTTCCATGTCACGGTCGTCTAGAACTTTTCTCAAAGTATCTGCCGGCTCTTCATAGGGAAACATGCATTCCACTCCCTTGAATCCAAAGTTTCCGGCCGCTTCTATTCTCTGTAGCAGCGGTAGCTCCTGGTATAGAAAACTGAGATGGGCAGAAAATTTAAGCACTTTCGTTCCTTTCTTCTGTGGTCGCACCAAAGCTATCTTGGAAGTTTAGAATAATGGCCCGGCCATGGCGGCCGGGCCAAGTCTTCCCCATTACCGTTCGTCCCAGACCCCGTTGCCGCACAGCTTGGCGTAATACCGCGCCAGGGCGCTGTGATCTTCCTGACCATGGCCGTCCGCCCGCAGCGATTGCATCATTTCCATTATGGACGCCGTCATGGGAAGGGGGCTGCCGACGGCATGACCGGTGTCCAGGGTGTTATTCAGATCCTTGATGTGAAGATCGATTTTAAAACCCGGGGCAAAGGCGCCGGCAATCATCATCGGCGCTTTGGCGTCCATGACCGTGCTGCCGGCCAGGCCGCCACGAATGGCTTCAAACACTATTTTGGGATCGACGTCCGCTTTTCTGGCAAAGGTCAACGCCTCGGCCAGGGCGGCGATGTTGCAGGCAACCACGATCTGGTTGGCGAGTTTGGTTGTGTTGCCGGCGCCGATGCCGCCACAGTAGACGGCCGACGCCCCCATTTTCAGCAGGATATCGTCCCGCACCTCGTCGAACACGTCCCTGTCTCCACCGACCATAATCGAAAGGGTGCCGTCCACCGCCTTGGGTTCGCCTCCGGATACCGGCGCGTCTATCATGCGGACGCCCTGTTCGGCGCAGGCTTCGTACACCTCCTTCGCCGCGGCGGGAGCGATGGGACGCATGTCGATGAGA
>JAJBTL010000033.1:2295-9396 GCA_020860865.1 Planctomycetota bacterium
CACCGGCGAGAACACCGTCCGCACCGAGGACCGCCTCCTTCACGTGAGGCGAGTTCGGCAGCATGGTAATGACAATTGGGCACGCGGCGGCAACAGCCCGGGAGGAAGCTGCCGCATCGGCGCCTTCCTGTCGCATCTGTTCGACATTGTCCGGGAGGACGTCGTAGACCGTGACCGCGTGCCCGGCCTTGAGCAGGTTGCGCACCATCGGTTTTCCCATGATGCCCAATCCGATGAATCCTATTTTCATGTTATCTCCGTGGTTACGGTTTGTGCTACGAATGGTTTGTCCAAGGGCACCGCGCCAGGCGAGAAGCCTATCTATTTGACGCGTTGGATATATCTGGAATGGCCTTCCGGAATCATGAGTTTTCCCTTGTCCGCTACAACCACCCCCCGCACCATGGTGAGAACCGGCCAGCCCTTGAAGCGACGCCCGAGGTACGGCGACCACTTGTTCTTCGCCTTGATGTCGTCCTTCGTGTATTCCTTGTCGAGGTCCATGTCCACCAGGACAAGATCGGCGTCGTAGCCAACCTCGATGCGTCCCTTGTTGGGAAGACCGTAAATTGCGGCCGGGTTGTAGCTGGTCATCCGGACGAGCCGTTCAAGACTGAGTTTTCCTTGGTTGACGCCGTTCAGGAAACAAGCCAGTTCCACCTCGATTCCCGGGATGCCGTTCGGGGAAGCCCAGATGTTCTTTTCACCCGCGACCTTTTCCGCCGTCTCGTAGGGCGAATGATCCGAACCGATGGTGTCGACGTACCCCTCGCCGATGAGTTCCCACATCCGCTCCATATTGGCCTGGTCGTGCATGGTCGGGGAAAATTTGAGATACGGACCTTTTTCCTTGAGATCGTCGACAGTAAAGGTGAAATACTGCGGGCATGATTCGGCGTAGACTTTCAAGCCTTCCGCCTTGGCCTGGTGAATCTCCAGAAGCCCTTCCACCGTGCTGACGTGCGGGAAAATAATGGTCGCGCCGGTAAGCCTGGCGAAGAAGATCGCCCGCCGGATAGCTTCCCATTCGCCGAATCCGGGCCGGGATTCGTTGAAGGACAGTGGATCGGTACGACCGGCGTCGTGCGCTTTTTTCTCAAAAAGTTTGATGATTTCGTCGTTCTCGGCGTGGATTATCATGAGTCCGTCGACATCGTGAATGATCTTGAGGCCCTCATACAGCGTGGCGTCGTTGACGAACCCCATTATCGGCGACGACTGGCACATAAACACCTTGATCGCCGTCACCCCGGTGTCGCACCACAGCGCCCGGGTGTCGGGCAGGCTTCCCGCATCGAGGCCGCCGTGAACGCCGTAGTCGACATAGCCGCGTCCCTTGTAGGCGTCGAGGCTGATCTGGAGGGCTTTTTTGTTGAGAATGATGGGATCGTGAATCGGCATGAGGATGCAGGTGGTTACGCCGCCAACGGCGCACGCCGCCGTCCCGTGGCTAAAATCTTCTCGGTGGGTATTGCCCGGATCTTCGAAATGGACATGGGCGTCGATGGCGCCGGGGAGGACGTATTTGCCGCCAGCGTCGATGACTTTTTCCGCATCCACCAGAACGCCTTCGGCAAGGATGTGGCTGATCCGTCCGTCGGTGACGCCAATCGATCCGGAAAAACGACCGTCCTTGGTGACAATGGTGCCGCCCTTTATCAATGTATCAACCTTCATTATAGTCTCCCTTGAAGAAGTGGTGGCCCGGCCGCCCGGCCGGACGGGACGAAGCCCGTCTGGCGGTGTGGAACTCTTCTACGGACAGCCGGACCGACGAGAGTACAAGCTGGAATTACTATGCCGGTTGTTTATCCGCCTCGATTGGAGCGGCGACCTCGTATTTTGTCCCGACAAGGAATTGCGGACTGAGCGGGTAGTATTTGCACAACAGGTAGTAAATGATGAACGCCGGGACCATGCTAATGAACCAGGAAAGCTGTGGCTCCAGCAAACCGACAACCGCTCCTATTCCCAATGAAACCATGCCCTGCCAATTGACACCCTTGAACGGGCCGGCGCTGTTGTACAACACCTGCAGGTTGTAGTTTTGCCTGCGGATGATGTAGTATTCGCAGACCATGACACCGAAGATGGGGCCGAAGAAGGCACTGTACAACTGGATGAAGGCGAGGAAGACGCTGGATTGGGTAATGCCCCAGGGGAAGGTGAAGAAGCTGAGGAAGACGCAGATGACCGCGGCCTTTTTGTAGGAAAACTTGGTGAATTCGACCAGCACATAGCCGGCGGGTACGAGATTATTGTAGAGGTTTGTGGTGAGCTGGGCGACGGCGATGAAGATTAGACAGACGATGAGGCCAAAGCTACTCGGAAGCATTTCGGTAAAGAGATGGATCGGGTCCCAATAACCGGTGATGCCGGCGGCGAGAAGTCCGATAAAACCAAGAACCATGTTGGTGGGAACAAAGGCTATCCAGTGGAGCCAGGTGGTGTCTTTTGTTTTTACCCGACGGGACACGTCCCGCATATAGTCACTGATGTTCACCACAAGGGTGGTTGAGAACCCGAGCGCCGCCGTCACCGCTCCCCAGAAACCTATTCCCCAGGTGCCGGGAATGTCCATGAGGGTGTCGCTGATCTGGGCGCCGAAATTGGAGAAGATCGTGTACAGCATATAGGCGAGGGAAAGAAGAATGACGATGGCGCTGCAATTCTCGAGAATTTTTACCCCGCCCATGCCCGTGTAGGCGATGACCGCGTGCACGAGCTGGAAGAGGATGAAAATGACGATGAGGTTGTCGAACCCGAACATGCGCGTTGTCACGACGTTCAGGGCCGACGCGCCCACCCAGCTCTGGACGCCGAACCAGATGAGCCCGGGAAGGGCTCTGAACAAGGCGGGAAGCTTCAACCCGACCGTACCGAAGCACGACCGCGCCTGGATGACGAAGGGTATGCCCCACTTGTGGCCGGCGGCGCCGTTCAGGGTGAGCACCACAGCGGTGACGGTCAACCCAAGTAAAAGGGCGAGAAAAGCCTGGTAAAGGTTGAGTACGCCGGCCGGCGGCACCAGGCTGGCGCCGAGCATAAAAGCGGCGATGGAAACATTGCCGCCCAGCCAGGCGCAGCAATAGGAAAACGGGTCCATAATCCGCACCTTGGTCGGCAAAAGATCCTCATGGAGATCCTTTGCCTCGATGACCTCGTGCGCTGCCTCTTCCGCGATTTTCTGTTCACTGGCCATGCCCATATCCTCCTTGTCATTTGTGCCGTGGATCGTCGGCCCGGGCGGGTTTGTTCCGCTCGTCCTCGATCAGGTCGTACCGAATAGGATTGTGGATATCCAACAGGATGGAGTTGTCCTCCAGGCCAAGGGTGCCGTGTATTTCTCCCGGAGCGGCATAAAGGCAATCGCCGGGTCCGAGAATTCTTTTTTCGTCGCCGCACTGGATCTCGAACTTTCCCGCGACAATATAAATGAACTGCTGGTGGTGTTCGTGGGAATGCGGCATCACCCGGGAGCCCTTCTGGAAAATCATTTCTCCAGCCATCAGATTGTGGCTTCGCCCAAGCAAACGCTGGGTAACGCCACCTCCCTTGTCCGAAAACAGGATGTCCTTCAGTTCTACAAACATCGGTTCCCCTTTCTATTCTTGATGAAAGAGAGTGTACTATGACCGGCGGCGATGAAACTGGTGTGGGAGTGCGCATCGGTGCATTTTAAAGAAATGAGGATATGGCGTACCGGCCATCGCGAACCAGCTTTGTGACAATAACGCGGTATGCTGTCGTATGTCGACTTTGGTACCGATCCGGAAGTTAGTCCGGGTCCAGGAAGGGTGAGGCGGCGACGGGGTCGTTTGAATAATCGATCAACGACGCTTCTTAACTGTGAGTCATTTTTGTCAGGATGGTTTTAGGCAAATTATTTCACTCCAAAAACTATAGGGTGAGCATGCATTTTCGTGGTTGGTCATTTTTCCTGAAAAATGCTAAATGAATCTTTAGGAATGTGTAAAACTTCTGCCGTGACCATCGGCAAAACCGCCACCAAGACAATCGATACTTTCTTACGAAATATTCTCAAGAATTGGACAGAATATCTTCTATGGCGACAAGTCTGATCGGGAAGGATTCAAGCCCTTCGATAGCCACCGGAAAAGCGAAAAGGTGAAATCGTTTCCGTTGGAGCGAATCGAGGTTAGCGACGTTTTCAATAATGGGAATGCCTGCATCCAGGAGAGCGTGATGATTGGGGTGACTGTCGTCATGCGGTACTTCGGCTCCATTGGCATCGACGCCAAGAAACTTTATACCGCGGTTTTTGAGAAAAGTTATGGCGTCGATGGTGAAGAATGGCGAGCGATCATACTTTGCCGTCCCATAGAAACGTGCGTAATGGATATTCACAAGTACCATATCGCCGGGATGGATCCCGCCGGCCCGGGCCTCCGCTTCCATGAGCAGTTCCGGGCCAATTGGTTGTTCGTCGTCCAGGCCCGGAAGATCCAGGAGAACCGCCTCGCCGCAGAGCGTGTCGAGAGGGAGGGTGGCGAGATCGGAACCGGCGGGATTGATGTGGTACGGTGTCTCTATATGCGTGCCAATGTGGCTGGTGAATTCAACTTCATGGGCGATATACCATTGCCCCGCCAGCTCCCTGACGTCGGGATTGAAGCTTTCCACCTGGATTCGGCGGAGACGCAGTTTACGCGCTGCGTCGGTCGGTTTCAATGTTATAGACAAATCCACAATACGCATGCCATTCCCAGTCATTTTTTCACAAAGTGGCCGACGCCGAGATGGTCGACCATCTTGGTCAGCCCCATGTCCTCGACTTCAAGAAGCATAATCTCGGCGAGAAGAAGCACCTTGCACCCCGGCTCCAGATGGCCCATATATGTCCTATCCAGATCGGAGAAAACCATATGGAAATGCGGTTTGCCGTCGACGACGATACCCTGGACGGCGCACAATTCCATGGGCGCCTCGACCGTGAGTATTTCCACATGAAGCTTTTCCGCGAAGGTATCGACGCGGTTGTAGACGGCCTTTTGCAGGGAGCCGATGCAACCCAGCATGACTGCGTTTTTCACACCCTCCTTTTCCAACGCAGCAGTGACGCTTTCAAGAAGCAGTTCATCTCTATCCAGGTTGATGATAATCGTTCTTCCTGTGCCTTTTCCGGTAAATACATTCATTTGCACGTCCTCCCGTCGAAGAAGCATTTTTGAAAAACCATCGAGGGATTATCGAAAATCCCTTATTCTCTCGACCAAGCGATCCCATCCGGCCACGAAAGAATCGCGAAAATACCGTACCGGTCCGAAATCTCTGAACTCCCCTATGGAAAGACCGTTGTCGTCATAGGCCCGGCGGAAGTCCGGAAGTTTTGCGCGAAGTTCCTCGATGGCGAACATGGAAAATTCGCTGTCCAACCTGTTTTCGATTCGTGGATTAAGCGCATTGAGTTCGGCAAAGGTCTTCCAGTTCATGGTCACGTCCATCTGTCCGCCGACCATATTGGTAAAATGGCTTGTGTTCCTGGCGCCTCCTCCGAGCATTCTTCCCGGATACCCGTTTTTCTTCATAATTCCGTATTGCTTGTGGGCGACGGCGGCACCGGCCTGGGCAAGTATTTCGTCATTGATTGGAATGGCGTGATCCTTGGCGTACTTCGTCAGGTATTCATCGAAAATACCGGTGATGTGGGTAACGAACAACGGCGGCGCCATGCCGAATTCCTGCGAAGCTTCGATATACGTCTCCCACGCGGCGACCGCCTGGGATACCGACATGACCTCGGTGGCGATGATAGGGATATTGTTCCGCACCATCTCCCTTACCGCTGTCAGACCCGCTTCGACAATGGGGATTTTGGCGCAGAAGTTGGGTCGTAATTTAGAATAGGAAAGACTTTCCTCGCAAATAATTCTCGCCGTGTCGTCGTTGTACGGACTACCCTGTATGTCGACCAATCCGTCAGCTCCGCCCGTGTGTTCGAAGATGGCGAGAAACTTGTCCATAATCGGCACTGCCATGCACTGCTGGACAATATCCGCCGCCTTCTGGTCATCATCCTCCACAGCGACCACTGCCTTTACTATGTTGTCAACATACTGTTTTTTCTCGGGAATCTTCATAACGCGCGCGCAAAACGCGGGATTGAGCGTACACGAAACCGCTCCCTCGGCCAAAGCCAGATCCACCTCCTCCAGCGTCGGGTTGTTGATCCAGGCGCGGGTCTGGGTCGTGGCCTTGACCTCTTGCATATAGGTCATGATTCACTCCTTTCTTTACGGCATGGATAGCGGATGCGAACCGAAGTTGTTCACATAAAAATTCAGACGTGACTGTGTCGCCTACCGGCCAAATGAGGCGTAGTAACCGTCAAGCCTGTTTTGTTCCGTGAGCGTCCGGTCATGGCCTATTTCCCAAACTGTAGCCAAGACCAAACGAGAGATGTGAGAATGAAATAGAGAAGCGCGACGATGGCGCTGCTATGGCGAATTGTGTGGTACCAGCGTGATAAAGTCCCTGGTTATGGATGGACCGTTATTCAGAAAAAACTTGCGCAGCCTCATTTCATGCTTTAGTATTATCATTATATGATATGACTAATAGATGATCAAATTTTTTCTCTTCTTTTTTTGCATCTTTTTATGTCACACATTTGCGAATACAAGCTGGAGTGTTTCACCGTATAAGCATATCGAAAGATGGCGTTAGTTTTTTGTGAATATTTCTTTGTAGAGAAATTGTGACGGATTTGGAAACTCGGGGGTGAATATTTATCAATGGCCAGGCAGGTATCGAAAAGACCAAAGGCGTTTGAAAATCGTTCCCACGTGATCCATGGCGTAAAAGATAGGGTTGACTCTGTATTAAAATGCAGAAAAACAATTGTCGCGTTTAGCTTTTGAAGAAATGGAGTCACTCCAGCACTTTTGACCAACCAAATGAACTGAACTTATCGCATTGCCATAAGTTCGGACAGTGCGCGACGGTTACCGCGTTTGCATTTGCTGCAGATATGTGGTATGATGATTTTTCACGTTGAGATGCCGCTTTACATCGATCCGTCTTTGCTTGACGATGACGACACCCTGGGTTTTGCGGACGAACGCTGAAGCGGTGCCGGAC
>JAJBTL010000033.1:9406-13183 GCA_020860865.1 Planctomycetota bacterium
ATGCATAATAATAAAGCGAGTGGAATATGCTGACCAAAAAAAGAAAGGTGTCTGACAACGTTATCGAAGAAATTGTCGGCATGCTGAAGCGCCAGGAATTAAAAAGGGTGACATCCTTCCCAACCAGTCGGAATTTGCCGCACAACTGGGTGTCAGTCGACTTTCCCTTCGTGAAGGACTGCACACATTGCAGATGATTGGCGTGGTCGAACAACGTCCGAAGATCGGCACCCGCATCCTGAACGACCACCCGGATTCCTGGCTCCACAAACTGAACGTCCCTCTTCTCGCCGACAAGCGGGCCACCATCGAGCTTCTCCAGGCGCGTTCCGTTCTCGAGATCCAGATGGCCAGGCTGGTGGCGGCGAATGCCACGAAATCCGACATCCGGATAGTGGAATCGTCCATAGACGCCATGGAGAAATGCATAAAAGCCGACGACCTGGAGGGGTATCTGCACGCTGACGTGGATTTTCATAAAAAGATCGGCGCATCATGTCATAATCGCTATCTGGTCGACATGTTGTACAGCGTCATGGATATTCTTGAAGAATTCATGCGGGAAGTGTTTCGCGAAATTCCCTCTCTCCTGCCCGATTCAATGGAAAAGCATCGTAACATTTTCAACGCACTCAAAAACGCCGACGACAAAAACCTCGTGCGCCATATGACCGACCATTTATCACATATAGAAAAGCATACGCTAAAATTTATCGATGCATAATCAACACGCCGATTCTCTGGTGATGCGCTGGAGAAAATACAAATGTCGTCACGTTACCACTCCGGTCATAAATACCAATCCTGTACCGCAATCTACTGGTCGCACGTATCAGGCGGTTATCAGTCTGAGGTGATTTCATATTGCACATCAACCATAACAGGAGCTTGCAGGCTGCGTCATAGCGTTACATCCAATGAGGGTATGGAGTTTTGGATTGTTCCGCTATGACCGCGCAGGATGTTTACCTGATTACATGGGAACATAACTTGGGAAGACCCTAACAGGGCCTCAACAGAAAAACCCCATAACCCTATAAGGATTATGGGGTAATAAAGTGGAGCGGGCGAAGGGAATCGAACCCTCGTAACTAGCTTGGGAAGCTAGAGCTCTACCATTGAGCTACGCCCGCGTTTTGGTCGGGAGAGGACGGGGAGTTGTGCAGCACGTCCGTTGTAGAGGTCGCATTTATACTTGCTTACCGGCATTCGTGCAAGCAAAATTATCGGGTGGACAGGGTTTTCGGTTGGTGGTGACAGTTATCTACCTGAAATGTATACTTGGGGGTCTCCGGACCGGGCTTTATTGCGGATGATTGTCCGAACAGGTATGGTGATCCAACCCATGATGCACCGTATTCGGCTTTGACGCCGGCGGCGGCGTATCCTTGGCGTCGAGGCCAATACTGCGGCAGCGTCGCCTAAATTTTGTCCATGGTTTCTTTTAATTATCGACATTTTCCTCTTACTCTCCGGATTGCGGGGGACAGGTTTAATGGTGAAGAAATTCTTGTCGGTCGTCGTGGCGGCGGTTTTCGTGTGGGGTGGTTTGAGTTGGGCCGCGGACGGCGGGGGCGCCATGCTCCCTAACTTGGACGATCCAGGATTGCGTGATGTTCCGGGGTCTAGTGACCAACCCGGCCGCTCGCAGGACAGGGTTCTTCAGGATATTCTGAAAAAGGTCCGTCACAACCATCCCGGTGCCCTCCGCGAATATTGCCAGTGGCTCGCCGACAACTGCGAAAAGCGTATGGCCGGCACCACATCCAACGCGGAGCCCGGTCCCGGCCTTCGTGAACAGCTTGACTATTTCGCCGGACTGGTTCTCAATGCCCGCGACTATGCCGCGTCCTCCCTCGCCGACCGGACCTATACGCGGGAACATTTTCACCAACTCATCGTCAAGGCGCTCGACCGCGACAGCGACGACCATGCCCTCGCCGTTGAAGCGGTCGGCCTTATCAGCCTCGCCTGGTGCGAGGCCGACGGACTCATCAAGGCCCGCGACAACCTCTTTCTTCAATACACCGACGAGCTTCGCCGCGGCAATGTCGCCGACGGCACCCGCCTGGCCTGGAGCCTTATCCGCGTCGGCGCCGGCCATCCGGACACCCGCATTCGACCCGGCAGTTTCCGCTTCGACGACTCCCACGCGGAAATAAAGCTTACCCACCTCGGCGCCGATTTTACCATCGCGATGGACGCGGCCGACTACGGTAAATTCGTCAAGGCCGAAGCGGACGGCTACCATTTCCGGAGCGGCTGGCCGGTGTTGTTTCAGAAACCGCTCGGCTGGATGGCCACCATTGTCCGGGAAATGCGGGACAGCGGCATCCCGGCCGACGGCACGGTCTGGGACGTCATGGAAGCACCGGGCGGTCTCATCGCCCTGCACAGCGGGGACGGCCAGTTGTGGCAGCGGCCGGAAACGGCGTTTTACCAGGGCGCGTTGCGACCGGTTTCGGCGATAGCGGCGCCGGCCGGCGCGGAGGATTTGACCGAAGACTTTGTCCAGGCCGCGAAAACCCTCCACGAAGGCGTCATGGGTGATACGGACATTCCCATCGAACTGCGCCGCGCCCTCGAACCGGTGCTGGCCGGGACATACCTGCCCATCGACCCGCGCGATTATTTCGACAGCCAGTTCTGCCGCCGGCTTATCGAAGCCGATTATCTTGAAACTGTGGTGCCTTCATTGTCCACGGACCGCCGGCGCGAACTTGACGCCTACCGCGCCGCCCTGGCCCTAGTGGAAAACGGCGTTGATTACTTCGCCATCGATCTTGGGGATGACGGCCGGCTGGTCGCGGTCCTCAGCTCGAGCGTCGATACCGACGCGGACAGCGCCGCTGCCGTTCAGGACCAGGAAACGGGAGAAAGCGTTTCCCGGTACACCTGGCGCCTGGAAGGCGACGGGTACACCGAAAGTCATTCGCATTTGACTGGGCGCGGTTTGAACGCGTTTTCGCTGGTTGAACATTACCCGGGAATCCACTCCACCCGGCCGGCCGGCGTACCGGAGCTGACCGAAGTCTGGCATGCGGTTCTCGGTAAAGTCGCTTCATACCGGGACGGCGACCGGGCCGGCAGCGGCGATGCCTCCCGCTGGCTCGAGGCAGTGACGCTCGATGCCCGAGGCCGCCGCGATTCGACCAGCGGGCCCTTGGGCTGGAACTTTCCCCTCTTTATCCCGGTGCGGAACGACCAGGGCGATCCGGTGGCCATCGCCACCCTGAACGGCGTCGTTCCGAGTCCGGACTTCACCGGCGTCCCGGACGAGTCCGAACGCCGCCGGGCGCAGGACGAATGGCTCGACCACGCCGCCGCCGTCTTTTCCGATACCGGCGAAATGAACCTTATTTACCAAGTGTTTTTCCGCTATTGTTCGGATTCGCCGTTGCCGGAGCACCCCAACCTCATCGGCAGCCATTATGGCCTTTCGGATACCCACCAGACAGTGTACGAGTCGATGGAACGGCGCTGGGTCGGACGGCTCATCGGCGACTGCGACGACGTTGCCGAATTCTTCCAGGTGCTGGCGACGCGTCAGGGACGGCTCGCCCACGTCATGCAGGTACCGTCCCACGCCGCTGCCGGCTTTTTGGAAGAGTCGCCGGATGGCGGATACGAATTTATCGTCCTCCAATCGGGACCGGTGCTCCGCTTCGCTGCCGATAGCCGCGAGCAGGCGGTGGAAAATGCCTACCGTCATTTCGACGACGCCGAAGGTGACAGTCAGTTCACCCTCGCAGCCGTGCCTGTCCTGCTCCGGTTCGT
>JAJBTL010000034.1 GCA_020860865.1 Planctomycetota bacterium
CCCCGGCAGCTCCCCCGGAATCCGCCGGTCGACCCGGCCAGGTCGGAGAAGGGCGGGAGCGAGGGAGTCCGGACGGTTCGTGGCAGCGAGGATGACGACGCCCTTGCAGCCGTCGAAGCCGTCCATCTCGGCGAGGAGCTGGTTGAGGGTTTGTTCGCGTTCGTCATTGCCGCCCGGCATGCCGCCGCTGTCGCGCTTTTTCCCGATAGTGTCGATTTCGTCGATGAAGATGATGCACGGCGCCTTCTGCGTCGCCTGTTTGAACAGATCCCTGACCTTGGCCGCGCCCATGCCGACAAACATCTCGACAAATTCCGACCCGGAAATGGAAAAGAACGGCACCTTCGCCTCCCCCGCCACCGCCCGGGCGAGAAGAGTTTTCCCCGTGCCGGGCGGCCCGACCAGGAGGGCGCCTTTCGGGAGGACGGCGCCGATGGCCGAGTACTTGTCCGGCGAATGGAGAAAGTCGACGATTTCCCGGAGGGCGTCCTTGGCTTCGTCCTGGCCGGCGACGTCGTCGAAGCGCTTGCCGGTTTCGGATTCGGCGTAGATCTTGGCGTTCGACTTGCCAAGGGTGAGGGCGTTTTTGCCGCCGCCGAAATTCTTTTGGAATCCGCGCGCCAGCCATTGCCCAATGAGAATGAAAATGAATAGGGGCAGAATCCAGGAAAGGAGGAGGCTGACAATCGGGGACGTCTGGTGCGGGACGACCCGGGTGAACTTCACCCCTTGCGAATGGAGCCGGTCGACAAGGTCCGAATCCTGCCAGGCGCCGGTGGAATTGAGGACCGGTTCGCCGTTTTCATCCTCTGTTTCATAGAGCAGACGGTCGTCCTCCAGCGTTACCTCCTTGATGTTCCCCGAATCCAACTCGGTGAGGAAGGTGCCGTAATCGACCTCGTGGACCTTCGGTTTGGTGATGGCCGGGAACAGGAGCGTGTTCATCAGCATAAGGGCGATGAGGAGAAACATGAAGTAGGGAATCGGCGGTTTTTTCGGTGAGTTATCCAACATGAATTCCTTCCCGATGCCGCTCCTGCCCCCCGGGTGCCGGCGGCCGGCATCTGTTATCAACCTGTCAAAAACACGACGAGACGCCGTGGTCGCGACGTCTCGCAGGGGTACACTGAAACTACTCTATTGAGGCAAGACCGGTGTGCATCAGCCGCCCCCCGCGCACTTTTTCAATAAACGTCTACCTCCAGTACGACCGCGTCGTCACATCGACGCCGCGTCCATAATATACATCCTGCGGGAGAACGATGTGTTTGTCCAGCGCGGAAGTTGGTCAATCTTTATTTAAAAAGAATAATGGACGAGGTCATGGCGAGAATGCCGACGTAAATTTCCCCGTAGGAGGAAAACGAAACGCTTGGCACCACACCGAACAGCTTGGCGAATTCCTCCACCTGGTTGGCGTTTTTGAGCGCTGTGTGCCGGGAGGCGCAGTTGGTGTGGAGCATGGCGGCGAACGGGCCTTCGCGGCGAATTTTTTCGTCCAACGCCGCCTTCGTCACCTCGTAAACATTCCCGGCCCGGGTAATTGTCAAACGCATGCCGGTGACGACGCGGGCGAACATCATGAGGCCACGGTTGTCCGTCTGCTTCACGAGGGCGCGGAGGAATGGTTCCCCGTCGACAATGAGGGCGGGCGGATTTTCGTCGAAATCGAGGATGTCCATGGAATCCACCGGCGTGCCTATTTTTTCGGCATAGACTTCCGCCGCCGGCCGGCCGTCGAACTCCTGGACGATGCGGTTTTCTTCGTCCGCCTTGGTGACAACGAGGGACATGTTCGTTAAATCCACCGCCTCGGTTTTCAGGACGGAGAAGCCGTTCACCGGTTTCCACAGGCACATCAGGGCGGCAGTCTTGTACGAGCGGCCCTGGTAGAAGATGCGCTGGTCGTTGGTGAACTTGTAATCGTCGCCGGCGACGCCGCCAAGAAACAGGACATCGGTCATTTCGCCCACCACGTCCATGACGCGTTCACTGAAGGCGGAAATCCGGTCTGTCAGGAGGTAGCCGACATATTCGCGGAAATCGAGATCGAGGAGCGGCTTTTCCAGGTTCCGGCCGATATATTTCATCGCGTCCCTGGTGGTGGTGAACACGTCTTTCCGATCCGGCGGCACATCGGTCTTATCGCCGACGACGAGGGCGAATTCGTTGTACGAAAAGACGTCGGCCGACATGGCCATGGCGACGACGGAGTGATTGAGGATTTCGCCATTTATACCTTCGCCGGCGGTGCTGCAGCCGATGGTGAGGGCATCGGGGAAGGCGTCGTGCATGTCGGCGGCGATGGTGTCGGGTCATAATCGGTCGAGGCAAAGAAAATCACCACCGCTGCCTGAAATCCCTGGAGGTTCGACATGATGGTGCGGACGGCGTGACGGGCGTTCACGACGGGATCGCCTTCGGACGAGATGGCATGAACTGTGCGGAAACGCATAAGAGCCCCAATCATATGTAAAGCGGTTTCAATCCGTCCCGGCCTTGCCTGTACCGCCCGAGAAAAAGGCGGAGGGTCGCGCCGCTCAACCGTTCATTAATCGAAAAAACCAGCGAACGGGATTCGGCGAGAGAGCAACGGGCCGGGGAAATCGAAAGCGTTTGGAAGATGAAGAATAACGCGTTAACCAGCAATGTGTGATGCTCGCAGCCCTGACGTTGATTGTAGTGACTGGCCGGCCGCCATGCAAGGGCCTAGACTAAATTAGAGCGCGTCGCTTCGCTCCCACATACATTAATCGTGTCACGATTCGGAGGAGGGGATTCGGGCGGGAATGGCGGGAAATTATAACCGATTGCAATAACGCGAATAAAAAACGCGACGCGCCTCCGGGGGGTGGGGTTCGGCAGAGGCGCGTCGCAGGGGGAATTTTTGAATTGGGGGTCCATAGCGGCAGGACGGTGGACAACCATCCCGCCGCTACGGGTGACACGGCTTTCTGGAGAGATGTTAAAATTCGTACCAGGAACCTTGATAGGACGGAAAAGTCGAGGTGGGCCCAATGTTATAGAAGACGCCGTCGTGTTCTTGCCACCTCGCGGCGTCGAGCGGCGCCGGGGAAATGGAAAAATACTGATCGCTCAGGAGACCTTCGAAGACATTGGGTTCGTATATCAAGCCACTTCCTCCATGGAATCGGCCGACTCGCCGCTGTCGGATTCGCTATCCGCAGTCGCCTCACTTAGTTCCTTGTCCAGTTTAGGTTGATCGTCCTTTTCTCCTTTTTGCGGATCTTCCATGACGATGACATTGTCGAAGAGGAGCGACTTCAGCTTGTTCTCGATTTCTTCGGCAATATCCGGGTTGTCCACGAGGAAGTCGATGGCCTTGTCCCGGCCCTGGCCGATACGCATATCGCCGTAGGAGAACCAACTGCCAGTCTTCTCGATGATGCCATTGTCCGATCCGAGATCGACGACCTCGCCCAAACGGTTGACGCCCTTGTTGAACATGACCTGGAACTGGGCGATTTTGAACGGCGGCGCCATCTTGTTCTTCACCACCTTGACCTTGGTGTCGGACCCGAGGATTTCGTCGCCCTTCTTGATGGCCTGAACGCGGCGGATATCGAGGCGGACCGACGAATAGAACTTGAGGGCGTTACCGCCGGTGGTTGTCTCCGGACTGCCGAACATGACGCCGATTTTCATGCGGATCTGGTTGATGAAGATAATGCAGGTGTTCGACTTTTTGACAATGCCGGTCAGTTTCCGGAGACCCTGGCTCATCAGCCTGGCCTGAAGGCCGACGTGGCTCTGGCCCATGTCGCCGTCCAGCTCCGCCTTCGGGGTAAGGGCGGCGACGGAGTCGATGACGATGATGTCGACAGCGTTCGACCTGACGAGCATTTCGCAGATCTCGAGCGCCTGTTCGCCGCTGTCCGGCTGGCTGACGAGGAGGCTGTCCAGGTTGACGCCGAGCTTCCGGGCATAGCCAGGGTCAAGGGCGTGTTCGGCGTCGATGAAGGCGGCGACACCGCCGTCCTTCTGGGCATTGGCGACGCAGTGCAGCGCCAGTGTCGTCTTGCCGGACGATTCCGGTCCGTAGAATTCGACGATGCGTCCCTTCGGGATGCCGCCGACGCCGATGGCGGCGTCAAGGCCGAGGGAACCGGTGGAAATGACGTCGCACTTGACGACATTGTCCGCCCCAAGCCGCATGATCGCTTCGGGACCGAACCGTTTGCCGATATCGGCAAGAGCGGAAGTCAGGTCCTGATCCTTCTTCGTTGTGTTGGTGACTTCGGCGGGGTCGACTTTCTTGTCGGCCTTGTCGCTTTTGGCGCGGGCCATGGGTGTCTCCTTATACGGACGGACATGCCGTGCGGGCCTAAAGGTAGTATGGTCGAGTGCAAATGATTTTCTGCCACAGCTTTTTTTATCGCTTACGCCTTGTTCACCGGGCAGAGGATGTCGAGAAGCTGGGTTTGGCAGAAGTCGTGGTGGTAGGCTTCGAGACCGGGGCGGCTGTAGTCGAGGGTATACTCCGACTGTTCGCCCGGCCACTTCATATATATGTATGAATAGACTTCGCCAAGCACCGCCAGGGTCACGCCGGAGATGCAGGCGTAGAGGCCGCCCGGCACGTCCCTCGCCTCCATGCCTTCCGGAACCGCGGCGCCCGGGGCAAGCGGCATCACCGCCCAGTAATCGAATACGTCTTCGTCAACCATGACGGAAATGCCGAAGGACTGTTCCGGGTAGGCCGGATCGGCCGGGAACGACATCATGCGCGGACCGAACGCATCGCTCCACAGCTTGGGACAGTCTTCGTGGGATTTCGCCATGGAGGTGCGGACTTTCATTCCAGCCGCCTTGATGGTCGGCTTTTCAACAATAGTGACGGTGAATTGTGCCATGTGGTCGCCTTTTCTCCTGGGTGGGCAAATCTATAGGGGATACCAAATATAGAGTGGTTACACTTCTAAACAATGTCGCCGCGATATCCGTCGCCGTCAACCATGTGTGCCAGACGGGCGCGGACTCTTGTTCCGGAGCTGTGGTTTTATGGTGAATTCTGGAACGCCGTCAGCGCAGCACCCGCATCATCCCCACCGCCTTGCCGGCGATATGGAAATCAAATTCCGGACGGACAATGAACGGCTCGTACTTTTCGTTCTCAGGCACGAGAAGCAGGCTGCCGTCGGCCAGCCAGCGAAAGCGCTTGACCGTGGCCTGGCCATCGATGACGGCGACGCCGATTTCATTGGTCTCGACCTGGGATTGCTTCCGGATGATGGCGTAGTCGCCGTCCCAGAAACCGGCCTCTATCATCGAATCGCCGACAATCTTGAGGGCGAAGTGCTGGCCTGGCTCGTAAAATGCGTCCAGATCGAGATAGCCGTCCAGGTTTTCAATAGCGTCTATCGGTGTCCCGGCGGCGACGCGGCCGACCAGGGGGACACCGCGTTCGGGTATAAGAAAATCGGGAGCTATTTCGATATTCCGGGCCATACCGGGCTTCAGATTGATATAGCCCTTCTTCACCAGCGCTTTCAGGTGGGTCGTAACGGCATTGGTCGAGGCAAAGCCGAACGCTTCGCCAATCTCCCGGACGGTGGGAATGTTGCCCTCGCTCCGGGAGAAGGAGACGATATAGTCAAATATTTCCTGTTGCCTGTCTGTCAGTTCTCGCATAGTTATCGCCCTTGTTCATTAAAACTGCTGAACTGGTGTTCTCTTCGTATGCTTTATTTATACTGGACGGCTGCACACATTTCAAGTTGTTTTTTCAGAATTTTTCTGTACAAGTTCCGGTGAATCAACCTATTGTGGATAACTGCACGTGTACCCACTATTAGTAGTATATAACCTCGACAACTTTTTTCGCGATACGGATATTTGCGCGGTATTATAAATGTACTATACAAATGATTCGTAAAATTTTGAGCGTTTTTGCGCCTAACTTAAACTTATGCAAGTTTATACTTCCATTACGGGCAATACTGTGAGCCAATCTCCTGGTGCCAACCGATATTTCAACCGCCGTGTGGGCGCCATGTCATGATTCCACAACCAACCCTTCTCCACTCTAACCGGATACTTTATCTTGGTTTCAAGTCATGGTGAAATTTCGTCGATAAACACAATGGCGGCAAGGAAAAGACGTGGAAGAGAGTACGGTCCTATCAGCCAGGACGACTATCGGACGCCACGCAACGCCGCGCTACAACGAAAAACGTCTTTACCCGTAGCTCCGGGCTTTCGGCCCGGTGTTGGAACGGGTATGTGGGTATATGGAACTATTGGAGAAGATGGCATGTCAGCAAATGTCAATAATGACGGCTTTGGCAAGAACTGGAGTGACAAATTGCGTCTCCTCGACGCTATTGACGATATGCGGGAGCCTGTCCGACCCCGCGAAGATGCCGCGCTCCAGATCGACCCCAACCAGCCCACCATCGAAATGCTGCAGGAAAAACTCCGCTGCTACGAGCAGACCTGCGCCATGCTCGAACGCGAAGTACAGGAACTGGAACAACAGACCATAGCCGCCATCGCCGAGGCCGGCCGCTTGCGTCATGAACTGGACAAACACGCCGCCGAACGCGTCCGCCCGACCGCCCCCATCGACTATGTCGAACGCGACAGCATCAGCCGCGTTATCCGCGATTCGGAAAACGAACGCCGTCTCCTCCTCGACGCCCTGGAGAACAGCGAGGCCGAACTGGCCCGGATGGTGAAGACCCTCGACCTCGTCGCGAGAAAACTGCAGGTCGCCTGATCAATTCATTTTTTACCACCCGCAGGCAGTTCGCCAGACCATTCTTTCGAGGTGGTCTGGCTGTTTATTGGTTAAAATTTCCACATTACAACCGCAAAAAAGCCAGGCCGTTCATGGCCTGGCTTTCGTATTTTCTTGCTCATCGAAATGACAATCATAACCGCAACAACCCGTCTGATTAATCTTCTTCCCCGCCAACACCTACCGCGACGCATAAAAGCCTTTTTGCGTTACCTTCCCATTCTTCGTATTGACGTAGATGCGGTAAAAGGCACGTTGCCGCTCCGAAGGGAGATCCTTCCCGGCCCAGAACTGCCAAACCGCGATACGGCGCTTGTCGTTGGATTCCTGGTAACGCGCTTTTCTGAGCATCGGCATGATTTCCTGAAACTCCCCGCCAACCCGGACATAGTTCCGATCAAGCCATTCACACGCCTCGAGCCGTTTTTCCGGATTTTTTGAAACAAGCTGTTCAATCCACTGTTCAGCTCCGGACGGAGCGTTGGCAAAAGACCGCTGTTTCATAATGCGGCGGCCTTCCTCCGGCTGTTCGAAATCTTCGGACGACAGCATAAAGTACTTTTCCGTCGTATTGTTCTCGATATAGCCCTTTCCTTGGCACTCGTGGCACTTCCTGGTCAGGGCAACGCCTTTGACCTTTTCGGCAAATGGCAGGGTGGCGCGGCCGGTACCCTTGCATTCGGTACAGGTGTCGTTCCGCCAGGTGACGAGCCGGAGCATATATTCCGGGTTGACGCTGGCGGTGATGCGGACCGGTGTACCCTTCTGGTCAACCGTCTTTTTCCGGTAGTACTGACCGCTCTCAATCGCCGCCTTGATTTCGTTCAGGATTTCCGGCCGATTGATTTGCATTTCGGCCAGATATTTCCCGAGGTGGTAGGAGTTGAGGTTGACAGCGATATAGTCGCCGCGGCCGGGAGCCATGGAGAAAGAAAAGGCCCGTTCGCCAGCGACGGCAGCGTTACGCCCCCCCGTAATACTTCCTATCCAGAAGAGAACCACGATAGCCATGATTTTGAGGACAGTGATACTTCGCATTTTGTCTACAACTCCCATGAGGGGTGAGATAGTAACAGGTAGAGGCAGCGTATCTTTGGCCGCCCGGAGAGTACTATACCATATCAATGCCTGAAAGCAACATATACTGTCAGTGGTTTCACGTAGAACATTCGGAAAGTCTGAAATTGCCGTGGACTGGTTTCACGTGGAATAATCTTAGCGTGGCGTTGCCTACCTCCACGAATGTTGGTTCCACGTGGAACAAATGTTGAATGGTTGTTGAATAGGCTGGTAAATTGTTGAATGTGGTTGACTCATCCTTCATAGTGGTTTCACATTGAACAGCGGTCAACTACTGGCTAACGCGTTTCAAACCCGCATTCACGCGCGTTACTGCCGTTATTTCAATCGTTTATCGACGAATCCACGTTTGTGGAGTCCATATTAGCTTTTGTAGTAATAAAGCTCTTTAGGAACAAAGAAAGAGAAACCCATTCCCTGACCGGTCCCTATCTCCGCGTTTGGCTCCAGTTTCGTGTTCCGCACGCACGGATAATTATGGAGGTGCCAGCCACTCATACCGGATGGCGCGTTTTTGCCTTTACTTCCCACCGTAGGGAGGATATCATACCGCTTTCTCAGACATCTATCCCATGCTGCAAAGGCTACCATAATGGAATTCTCCGTCAATAAAACGAAGTTCTCCGAGGCGCTCTCCCTCGTTACCGCTGTCGTGCCGGAGCGCGCTTCGCGGCCGGTTCTCCAGAACCTTCTCCTTATCGGGAACGAAGACTCCACCATCACCCTGGCCGCCACCGATCTGGAAATCGGCCTCAAGATGAACCTCGAGGTGGTGGATCTCAAGAATCCGACCTCGGTCCTCCTGCCGGCCAGCCGCCTGAGCGCTCTGGTGAAAGGCACCTACGCCGACGATATTCACATGACTATAGAGGACAACAAGGCGGAAATAAAAACGAGCTACGGCCGGTTCCAGGTGCCGGGTATGGACGTCCTCGACTACCCGACCATCCCCGACTTCGCGGCGGAGGGCGTATTTCTCGTCCACGGCGACGACTTTGTCGAAGCGGTGCAAAAGACCCTGTTCGCCACGGCGAAAGGCGATACCCGCTATGCCCTCAGTGGCATCTATGTCAATGTCACGGACGGATCGGCCGAGTTCGTCGCGTCCGACACGCACCGGTTGTCCCTGGTGAAAAAGAAAGTGAAAAACCCAGACGCCGCCACCGCCGATGCCATTCTTCTCACCAAGGGGATGAATACCCTGTCCCGCCTGGCGGCCGGCTGCGACATGGTGGAAATGGCCATTACCGCCAAGGAACTGCTGGCGCGGACGCCGAACGCCACCGTGTTTATCCGCCGGGTCGAGGGGATGTTTCCCCGGTACCAGGACGTTATACCGGAAAAGCGGGAGACCCACTTCACCGTTGACCGGGACGAACTGCTCAGGTCGCTTCATAGCATCGGGCTTATTAGTTCGGACGAATCCAAGGCGGTCCTCTTCACCACCGGGGAGAACACCCTTCGCCTGTCCGCCAGTAGCGAAAACGGCGAGGGCGATCTGTCGCTCGATGCGGAAGTGGTAGACGGCCCGGTGGAAATCAAGTTTAACTACGTTTTCCTCGTCGACGCCCTCAAGAACATCGCCGAGGACAAGGTGACGGTGCAGTTCAAGGACGCCGACAATCCGGTGCGCATCGATGCCGGAGACTTTGTCTACGTTCTCATGCCGATGAACCGGTAGAGGCCGGCATGGCGAAAGCGAAGCGGCGGACAAAAAAGACCAGGATACGGGATGAGGCCGGGCCGGAATGGCAACGCTGGTTCGACGAGGTTAAGCGGCGGCGCGAACGGCTGACCAGTCCTAGATACCGTCCCCTGGTCATCAGCCGTGCTGTTGTGGACGGGGAGGAACGGGTGGTGGCGCGGCAAAAAAGCGTTCCCGTTCCGGTCAAGAAAATAGTCGACCAGGTGGTAAACCTGAAGGCCTTGGGAATATCCCTGGACATCGAAAGTATCCGCGAAGTATGGGGTGAGGTGGTGGGACTGGAAATAGCCCGGGACACAGCCTTGTATTCGTTTAAAAACGGCATTGTCACTATAGACGTTCATTCCCCGACCCTGTTCCAGGAGCTGCGGGCTTTTTATGCCGAGGATATCAAGAAAGATCTTCGCGACAAATGGCCGCTTTCGGTGCCGCTGGTGGATGTCAAGTACCGGCTGGCCCGGAAAAGCCCGTCATGAACGAGGAAGCGCCCGGGTTGTATGTGCATGTGCCGTTTTGCCAGTCGCGCTGCGGCTACTGCACTTTCGCGAGCGAAGTCTATTCTCCTGAAATCGCGGACAGGTACCTAACCGCATTACTCCAAGAGATATCGGCCAAGGCCATTTCTACTCCGTCGACGGTGTTCATCGGCGGCGGCACCCCTTCCGTCCTCACGCCCGGACAGATGGAGCGTCTCCTGACCGCCCTCCCCCGTCCAGCCGGCGGCGGCGAGTTTACCTGCGAAGTCAACCCGGAGACGGCGTCGCGGGAAAAATTGGCGATACTGCAATCGCATGGGGTCAACCGGCTGTCCTTCGGCGTCCAGACTTTTTCGCCGGAAGGCCTCCGCCTTCTCGGCCGCGCTCATGACAGTCGGACGGTGATAGCGGCGGTGGAACTGGCATTGGCGATGGATTTCCCGTCAGTCAGTCTTGACCTTATTCATGGCTGGCCTGGTCAGGATACTACATCCCTGCTCCGCGATCTTCGCCAGGCGGTTAGCCTGAGCGTTACGCATCTCTCCACCTATTCACTTATCCTTGACGAGTCGGCGCCGCGATGCGAATACTTTCGTGGACTTCTCGGCGGCGAGGAGATTGATTCCGAACGCGTTGCCGAATTTTTCCAAACCAGCCACCATTTCCTTGCCGATCACGGCTATACCCATTATGAGACAAGTAATTATGCCCGCCCAGGTTATATTTGCCGCCATAACTGGAATATCTGGCGCGGCGGTGAATACTGGGGCGTTGGGCTCTCCGCCCACTCCCACATAAACGGCAGGCGATTCGGGGCAACCACGGACATGGAAACCTATCTCCACAATGCTGCCACGCCTGATCGAGTGGAAGTCTTTTCCGAAAGACTCGATCCCGAAAGGAAAGCGAGGGAAACCGCTGTTTTCTGGCTCCGTTTGTACGACGGAATAGAATTACAACGCTTTACCGAGCAGACCGGCTTTGATTTCTTCACTTTGTATTCGAGCGAAGCGCCGGACCTGGGGGCTAAAGGGTGGCTTGAAATATCACCGGACGGAAGCCATGTCCGCGTCCCTCCTCAATACCAGCCGGTGCTTGACACCATTCTTGTCGACCTCGTGTAAACGGGGTATAGTCTTACCTAAACGGCAGTCCGTCTCACCTAAAAACAGCGTCGCCACCCCCGCAATCGCGATAAGTATTTTTATACTTATTATTTACAAACCGTCATAAAGCCTTATAAATGTCATCCCGGTACCTCAACCAGCCAATCGTCCATGATATGAAACTACAACCGGGCACAACCTCTACATTTTCTCTAAACCCTTATTACACATGGAAATGTCCGCAGGATCGTCACGTACCGGGCAGCACCGGGATAAACGTTTTTAACGATAATATCCTTGCATAGACGGATCCACCGGGTATAATGAGATCTATATAGAGATTTTTTTCCCTAACTCAGCGAATCTCACCGCCAACAGGAATTTCTCCATGACGCCACAAGAGTGGAACTGGAAAGCCAAGGACCGTTCCGACGGCGGTTTACTGTATGAATCAGGCAATTGGGGGGATGTTCTTAAATTCCTCTGGCTCACGGCTGTGATGCAGTGGAAATCAACCCGGTATGAATCGGTGGAATATTACGATCCGTTTGCCGGCGATGTTTCGTATCCTCTCGGTAATAAAACTTCCGCCCGACTCGCCGCCGCCAATCTCGAGTATTTTGTCGGCATCGAAAACGACTTCCTGAAAAACCACCGTTGGCCATCGTCGGCCTCGGCGGTCCGGCCGCTGTTCAGCGGTCCGGCCGTTGTCTGGGAAAAGGACGAGACCAGACTATCGAGATGGCGGACGGTCCGGGACGTGACTGTCGCGGACGGAATAACGTCAGGTTGGGATCTCCTGGAGCGGCGGGCTACGGGTGAGGCGGCGGTCTGGCTTGTGGATCCGTACGATATTCTGGCCGAATGGCGGCAGTGGTTGCCGCGCATTCTTGAACAGGCGGTGACGTCCACCGTCGTCCTGTACATTTTCAACCGGTCGGGCAAGAACAACGAAACCTTTCGGGAATACCGCGCTTTCCGGAACGCCCTGGAGGACGGCCGTGGACCGCTGTTGAAACGTCTGGGCCGGGCCGCCGCCGATACGTTTCTTGCCAGGCACTATCATGAAATGCTTTTTCTTCCCAGTGTCACGGATATCGAAACGCCCGGATTCGAAGAACTGGTTGAAGAATTGGGTCGTCGAACATTCGCCCTGCAGGCGGCGCAGATGCGGGCGGCTGTTTTTGAAGACTGATCGTGACGTCTGGTCCGCGTTGCCGGATCGGTTCTTCTTTTCAACGCGGCGCCTTCTACAACGCATTTCCCCATTTATCACCGTTGGTCCAAATACAATCTGGAGGAATTCTATGACTAGTCAAGCATCGGTACGCATGAGCAAGGTGGTCGACAAGGCCGGGACCGAACCCGACGTCGTCGCCGCCGTCCGGAAATGGAAATCGAAACGGGGCAGCCTTATCATGGTGCTCCACGAAATCCAGAATGTCCGCGGCTATGTCCCCCGCGACGTCGCGCTGTACCTGTCCCGGGAACTGGACGTGCCGCTGGCGCGTATCTACGAGGCCCTGACCTTCTACCATTATTTCAAACTGGAGCCGCCCGGCAAGGCGGTCATCTCGGTGTGCACCGGCACCGCCTGTTACCGTAAGGGCTCCCAGGCGCTTGTCGACGAATTCGCCAGGGAGACCGGCGCGCCGGTCGGCGGTTCAACCGAGGACAAGCTGTTCCACCTCCAGTGCGTCCGCTGCGTAGGCTGTTGCGGCCTGGCGCCGGTGGCCATCGTCAACGGGAAAACCTATGGCAAACTGACGCCGCCGGACATCAAGAAAATCGTCCATGAATGGCGGGAACACTTCGCCGGCGACGCGGCCGAGGAAAAGCCGTCGGAATAGACTCGTTCTCTCACCTCGTCTCGCCGCCGTATACTTCGTCAAAATGGCCTCTCGGCGTATTTTCCGCCCAAAGTACCGGGGAAAATTTAAGCCTGCCGGCCATTTTTCCTCGTCTACGACGACGATCCGAAGTGAGAGAACAACTTCTAGGTTCTGTCTGAATTATCCGACGGTGCAATTTTCCGAAGCAAGCGCCT
>JAJBTL010000418.1:0-687 GCA_020860865.1 Planctomycetota bacterium
GCGTTGGCCTGAATAGCGACCTCGAACCCAGCGGTCTCGCCTTCGGCGACCGCGTCGGTGCCGGCGACAACCTCGGTTACTGGAGCGGCGGCGACGTCGCCTTCGCCCGCCTCTGGTCGTGGGAGGAAGCGCGGGAGCGGGAGGCCAAACTGAGGAAAGACCTGGACAGCGCCGTTCTGGAAAGCCGTTTCAGCCTCCGCATCCGCGTCGAAGACGACGACGCCGACGATCCGAACGCCTTCGCCATGGGCGTCGAGGACGAGTCAAATCCGCACGGCCCGTCCGAACTCCGCGCCCCGGCCCTCGTCGTCGGAAAGCGCCACCTCCTCGTGCCGCTGTCCCTCAGCGCCGAAGGCATTGCCAAAATAGAAACCATCGCCGTCGTCCTGCCGGACGGCCAAGAAGTCGACGCCACCTTTGTCGGCGCCCTCCGCGACTACATGGCCGTCGTCCTCGAGGTTGACGCCACCCTCCCGACAGAATCCGTCCCGGCCGGCTTCGGCCTTCTGAACCCGCTGTCCGCCCCCGATCGCCGCGTCAAGCCGGAAGCACAGGGCCGCGAACTCCGTCCGCTCCTGCAGCTGTTCCAACGCTGGCACATCGACTTCACCCTCGGCCGCCGCCGCGAACGCGTCGATTTCGACCGCTGGCTCGGCACGCATCGGGGCTACCGTGGCGACACCATCG
>JAJBTL010000418.1:697-10436 GCA_020860865.1 Planctomycetota bacterium
GTCACCACCTGGACAAACGAATCGGACGGCGCCCTCGCCTGCGATCTGGACGGGAACCTCGTCGCCGTCGCCCTGACGCCCAGGATAAAACGGTCGTCGTCCCAAAACGGCGACATCATGGACAAACCGACGGCGACAAGCGGTTTTCGCCCGATAGACGTGCTTCATACCACGCTTCTCGCCGACAACGCCTTCGACCCGACCCTTCGGCCCATAGCCGAAGAGCAGGGCCGCCGCCTTATCGACCTCGGCGTCGAATTCCAGTCTCTCGACCAGAATACCGCCAGGCTCTTCAAGGCGGTTCGTGAGACCCGTGGCGGCCGCATCGGCCTTCTCGTGACGCATGTCTATCCCGGTTCGGTCGCCGACGAAATCGGCCTCAAGGAGAAGGACATTCTCCTCCGACTGAACGTCGAGGGCGAGCGCCAGTCCATCGAACTCCGATCGAGCGACTTTTTCTTCAACGATCTTGTCGACGACGCGGACATGTCGCCGGAAATGCTCCGGATGCGCTTCCAGTACCTGCCGCCGCCGTGGCCCAACCGGGAAAACGTCGTCTCGACCCTCCTCACCGCTTTCGGCCCGGGCCGGAGCGCCACCCTGACCTATCTTCGGGACGGCGCGGAACACACGGCCGATTTCACCACCGCCTATTACGAACCGGACTACCGGAGCGCCAAACGGGAGAAATTCCCCGCCCTCGGCCTGACCGCGAAACCGATCACCTACGAGGTCGCCCGGTATTTCGGCCTGAAAGACAAGAACGGCGTCATCATCTCGAAAGTGGAAGACGGCGGCAAGGCGTCGGTGGCCGGGCTGCACCGCTACCTCATAATCACCCAGGTAAACGGCCAGGCCGTCACCAGCCTTGACGATTTCGCCAAAAAGGTGGGCGGCGTCGAGGACGGCAGCGCCCCGTCTGTCGAACTCACCGTCGCCGGCTTTGGGAAGACCAGACTGGTCAGACTGGAGTAGGGGAGGGGCTGCGATCCAGAGGTGTTGGTGAATATGCGTTGCAAAAGACCTGTAAGAGCATGTTGTTTAAAAAGCGTCTCGCCGCGCCATACGTCGTCAAAATTGGCTCCCCGGAGTGGTTTTGGGCCATACCGCCGGCCCAAAAGCCAAGCCTGGTGCCGATTTTTCCTCGTCTGGCACGACGATCCGCAATTTAACAACACGCTCTAACACCGTGCGGAAGACAGCCTTTCGCCGGGGGAGATGTGGAGAAAGGAGAATCACACCATGGTAAAAATCGCCATCGCCGGTGCCGGCGGCCGGATGGGCCAGCGGTTACTCGCCCTGTCCGACGCCGACCCGGACTTCGAATTGGTCCAGGCTCTCGAGTGGGAGGGCTTCCCGCTTCTCGGCCAGGACGTGGGCGCCCTGGCGCCCCGTGCCGCCGGGGTCAAATGGTCCTGCGGCCTGGCGCCCGGTGCCGACGTTCTTATCGATTTCTCGGCGCCCGAGAGCACGCTCCGGAACGCCGGCCAGGCCCGGGAACGTGGCACCGCCCTCGTCATCGGCACCACCGGCCTCGAACCGGAACAGGAGGAGACGATCCGCGCCGTGGCGGATACGGTTCCGGTCATTCTGGCGCCGAACTTCAGTCTCGGCGTTAATCTCCTGTTCAAATTAGCGGCGGAGGCGGCGAAAGTTCTCGGTGACGACTACGACATTGAAATTGTCGAGACGCACCACAACCAGAAGGTCGACGCTCCGTCGGGAACGGCCCTGGGGATAGCGAAGGCGGTCGCGAACGAACTCGACCGGAAAATCCCGGAAGACGTGGTCAATGGCCGCGCCGGCCGTCCGGGCAAGCGCACCCGTAAGGAAATCGGCATGCACGCCCTCCGTATGGGATCCATCCCGGGCGATCACACCATCCATTTCGCCAACGATGTGGAAGTGGTATCCATCAGCCACCGGGCCCAATCCCGCGACGTTTTCGCCGCCGGCGCCCTCCGCGCCGCCAAATGGATTGTCGGAAAGCCGGCCGGAATGTATTCTATGGCCGATTTGCTGTTTGGGTAAAAAAGTCAAAAAGCCGTTGTGGCAGTAAGAAAATTATCAAACACAAGAAAGGCCGTCCCGACAGTGAGGGGCGGCCTTTATGTATTGATAATGGCTACAAAATGAGTGGAAGAGGTATGCGTATACTGGCGGAATCATGGCCACCGTCAGAAAATCACACAAAAAAGCAATAAATAGAGTGAAATAGACAACGGGGAAAAGGCAATAGTATAAGTGAGGTAGATATCTGCCGTGCCGGTTTGCTGGTCCTTCGTGCGTTTTAAAAAATAAATGTGGCATTGGTGAGGGGAATAGACATAATCGGGTACAGGGAGATGAATCGAACGAACGATAGTACCCTGTTGGCACTGGAATCACCACGGTCTCAACTTTTTTCCTTCGAAAAATTTCGACCTTTTTTAAAAAATTTCGGTGTAAGTTGGCGCTGGTGGACGAGTGGTTTGGAGCCGAAACATCGGGTTATACTTGAACTTATGCGGATCAAGGTCACGTTGAAGCGGAAAAAGTGCGTTTCGGCAGATAAATTTGATCTTGACAGTACCGTGAAAATCAGCGAGAATCCGCATCGTGTCAAGCTATCCCTCGTGCAGGATGGTAGAAGTCGTTTGAGGAAACAACTGCTAGAGACGGCTTGAAGGAGAGTCTCAGCACTTTTTTGAGGATCTTTTTTTTAGATTCGTTTGTGTGGAGTTTTCCCTAGAGAAAGGTGATGATATGAAAATGAGAGTTTTATTGGGGTGGTTGTTCGCGGTGGCGCTGGTTTGCCCCACTGCGTTTGCCACGGAAGCGTACGACATTGGTACGTACACGGAAGAACAGATTGAGGTTATCGAGAATCAGGTCGACATCGCCGAAGCTTTTGCAAAGCGTGCGGACGCCGACGAGACCCTCGTGACCGACATCTTCGTCGGTCAGACGGGTGGCACGGCTCTTCCGGCCATCAATGCCATTATTGCTTCTTTGCAGGTTGATCCGGGGGCGGCTGCTTCGGGCTACGATCGCTTGACCGATGACCAGAAGAAGACGGTTATCTTCCTCGATCGTATTACTGGCAGAGATGACAGCGGCCCTGACGCTGCGGCGACCTTCAAGCGGGGAGCCTTTGTCAACGATTCGCGCGCGTTTGTTGGTGCGGTCGGTGTCGCCTCCGTCAATGCTGGTGTCCTGACCGCTCAGGCCATTGGTGGTACCGGCGGTGAAATTGACAGCCGTATTAACACCATCATGGCGGAACGTCGTGGTATGGTTGAGCGGTTCGGTTCCGATGCCGGCATGGCGTCGTACAACATGAACAGCAACCTTGCCAACCGCATCTGGGTGTCGCCGTTCTACACCTGGCAGGACATGGGTGAAAAGGACAACTACGAAGGCTTTGACTACAAGGCTTGGGGCGCGTCCCTCGGTTATGACCACGCCTTCGGCCCGGTCACCATCGGCGGTGCCTTCACCTACAGCCGTGGCGATTTGGACGTCGACAATGTCAATGATGATAACACCATTGATAACTATGCCGTCTCCCTCTACGCCAACTTCTACTCCCGCACTGGTTTCTTCGCGACTCTGTCCGGTGGCTTCAACTACGGCGACAACGACATGGAACGCTGGATTGCCAACGGTGCTGGTGCTGGTGGAGCTACTGGTGGCTGGCAGCGCGATGACAACCACACCAACACCTACTGGGTCGGTGGTAAGGTTGGCTATGACTGGAAGCTTTCCCCGAACTTCACCTTGACCCCGAGCGTCGGGCTCTACTGGAGCGAGTCCAAGGGTTCATCCTACACCTCCACTGGTGCCATGGGTAACCTGCACTATGACAAGATCACCCAGAAGTCGCTCATGCTGCCCATCGACTTGGCCGCTCGCTACCGCGTCGACCTCGGCAGTGACAGCAGCGTCACCTTCAAGGTTGCTGGTGGTTACGCCTACAACTTCAAGAAGGACGGCGCCTCTGGTTGGTTGAACTACGACTTCGCCAATACACCGGCCGTCGCTGTCAGTGGTGCCCGTCCGGGCCACAGCAGCTGGAACGTTGGCGCTGGCGTGATGTACCAGAAGGGTCGTTGGGACGTTGGTGTTGACTACCGTTACGATGGCCGTTCGAAGTTGGACGCCCACCGTATCAGCGCCACCCTCGGTGTGAACTTCTAAGAAACATGTAATGAGTAACTAAGTGATTTGAGGCACCTGCTTCGTTCGGCTCTGAGTAATCCGGGGTCGGGCGAGGCAGGTGCCTTTTTTTTATCGTCGACTTCTTAATCCCTCATATTTCCTGGATAAGCTTAGCAATGAACAAATATGCCGTTCCAGTTATAAGCCTAGTTATCGGCGTGGTGAGCATTTTTTTAATCCATACCTTCTTTAAACGTGCTTTTATGCCGTCCCTGTATCTTCAGCTGACAGCCACAAGCGGAGAGGCGGGGAAACAGCTCTACCTTCGCTTTACAAATATAGGTTCTTCGGATATCACTCTCGACACTGATAGCATGCGCCTCTCTCTATTGTCCCTTCCGAACAAACCAAATGTATACATGATATATGCAAATAGTGATAGCGGTGGCGGACGCGGAGGAGCAAGCGGAAGGGGTGTTACTCTTGCTCCGCAACAATCTTTCGTTTTACCGAATTTTAGGGCGGCAATCGTTAACGCCTTTTCCGAACGGAATAGTAGTCAACAACCGCTTGTGTATGCCTCCTACGAGAGTCTTCAGGACGATGGCGGACGATACTGGCATGGCAATGTCAAGTCATTCCCCATGACACTGGACCTGACCGATGGCTAAATCACTGGCAAAAAAAGCGCGATCCGCTTTCCTCTATCAATCGCTTTATCGCTGTCGCGTTGTGCCGATATTCGTCTACATAATCTTGCCGGTACTGGCGGTCCGGATGTCCCTGGTCGCCGTGGCCCCCGATGCCACCGCATTATGGGAAACCTTTTTTGTTGGTGATATTCGTTCCTGGTGGAAAGCGGTATTCGTGGTTGGTACAGCGTTATGGATGGCTCTTCACTGCGTGATTTTTCTTGTCGGTGGCTGGCGCCCGTCTTCTGGTTTGTTTATGATCACGATACCACTGGCCGGCCTGGCTGTCCTTATCTCCGCCGTTATATCAGAATACCCATACACCACATGGATCGGCTACACGGCCCAATACGAGGGCGCGGCAGTGTTGCTTGCGTATCTTGTCGGCATGTGGTATACGGCCCAGACCGTCGATACGCCACGGTGGCTGTACCGAATTATTGGATTTACCGAAAGCGTCAACGCCGCTATTGGCATCGCCAAAGGCATGGGATGGGATTTTTGGCTGACCGACGCGGGCCGCTGGGTTATCGGCGCCGGCGAAGGCAACATCAAGAGCCTATTCGCCGATAGTCGTTTGGCATCGGGTACAGTCTTTCAGCCAAACCATTTCGGCATGTTTATGGTGGTAATTACCATGGTGTCCCTTGGGATGCTGTTCTATGAGACCAGGAAGGGGTGGCTGACTTATTGGGCGGTGAACAGCCTCGCGGCCTGCCTGTCCGTCATTTTCAGCCATTCACGCGCCGCCGTGATAATCCTCTTTTTCCTATTACTAACCTTCGCCGTGGTGTTTACTGCCGGAAAAATTCGGGGAGGGCGTATTCAATCAGGTTTACCTTCACGGTTCGCCGGTCGAACAATATGGTTGTTCGCTGCTGTGGTATTGGTTGTGGTGGTGGTATTGGTCGCAGCATCATCGAGTGTACGCGGAGCGTTCCGCCAAATGATTGGCCGAAGCACCGTGAACATCGACGCAGGACAAAGCGACCTGGTGGCGGTTGATCTCCACGACGGCGCCCTCTACTTTGATACCATCGATTCCGCCTATTCACTTGAACGAAACCGGAACGGTCAATGGGTGGCGTTTCGTCGTCATGACGCCAACGTTCCTCACGGCGCACCGTTGGACAGGAGCAGCGGCTATTGGTCAGCCGTTCCCGTATCATCGATAAAAAGACTATCGCTTGAAGAAAGGAGCGGTGAAACGCTGCTCCGTTATGATGACATCGTACTCCGCCTTGTCGATATGGGTGGCGAGGTACGGATCGTAGACACGCAAAACCGCGTTCTCAAAACCGCCCGCCCGGCGGCGTTTGTTGATTGGCCGTTTTCAGGTCATCTCTTAACCGGACGGGTCTACATCTGGTCCCGGGCACTTCCGTTGTTTTGGAACCATCCATGGTTTGGGAGTGGACCCGGCACATTTGCGTTGGTCTTTCCAACGACCGACCTCGTCGGCAAACAACGGTATATCGCCAATTTTAACGAGGACAAAGGCCACGGCATCTGGATTCATTACCTGGTCGAACTGGGCCTTGTCGGCTGGTTGGCCTGGCTGGCACTCCTTGTCACTGTCGCCGTCGTCGCCTGGCGCCGTCGCGGACGGGAAATCCTTCCCGCCGCCATGGGTGCGGCCGGGTACCTGGCCGCGTCGTTGTCGAACGACTCCACTGTCGGCGTCACTCCGGTCTTTATCGTACTCTGCGGCATTATCCTTGCAGCGGACAGGCGCTCGCGGTCGGACGATAATGCGGCCGTAAAGGAACTGGCGAAATCCTCAGTGGGAACCCCTAAGAAACATCGGAAGTAATACCGCCTTCCCCAACACGTCATTACCTCTTCATTCAGACCGTCTTCCCACTCCGGGACAGACGGTTATTTTTTGTACTCGGTTTTTCCTGCCCCAACGCGTGAACGCGGGTATACCGTGCCTTGTTGAAGGTGGGTGAAATGGCGGTCGTGGCTCATGGCGTGTACGGTCAAAAACACGCTACTGTAATGAGTCACGGTCGCCGATTTGGACAGGAAGGGAAAACGACAATGGCAGAGACTTTGACATCCGGCCCCGAGTATCCGAGTTGGGCAACGCCGCCCATGGTGTACGGCGTGCCGTATTCGTATGATGCCGCCGGGCGGATTACCTATCACGCGCCGCTTGGGAACCAGGGCGGGGAAAATGAGGACACGGAATCCGGTAGCGATCACGGCACTGTCACGGAAACGGCGACAGGGGACGATTCAATCCCCCGGGAAGACGACGCGGTGCCAGCGGACGTTACGGGAGGGCAAAGCGAGGTGCCGTCGCCCGATTCGGAACAGCCCGTTCCAGAAGAGCGGCAAACCGGCGATGGAGGGCCGGACGATGCCACAATCCCGTCAGATGAAGCGGATGGCGGTCTTCTTGAGATACCGGTCCTCGAGGGCGCCGGCGATGCGTTTCACCACGTTCCGGCGGATCTCCAGATCCTCGGGGAGGCTGGGGTCCTGATGGGCCTCGTTGATTCGGGTGCCGACGAGGAAGCTGATGACATCGGAATCGAGGAGGAGGTTGATGAGCCTGTCCGCCGGATCGTCCGTGGCCGGGGTGTCGCCGTTCTCCAGCCGCCGCGCCACCTGGGTCAGGGTGAGGATGCCTTCCGTCACCAGGTCGACGCCGGGCATGGTGCCGCCGGGGGCAGGACGTCGCCGCCGACCGGGAGGTCGCTCGTTATACTGACGCCCCATTCCCGCGCCACCAGGTTGGCGGTGGTGCCGCCGGCGATGACCCGCCGGCCCGGGAATTCGTCCAGGATGGCGGCGCACTCCCCGTCCCGGTCGTCGTTGTACGGCGGCCCGGTCAGGACCATCAGGTGTCGTGGCTTGCGAAAGTACAGGACAAGGCAACTGGTATCGTCCTGCGGCTGGCGGAACGGTTCGACCTCGATGGCTTCTTCCACAACGGCGCGGGACAGTTCCCGGCTCGACACCGCCGGGTCGTCCCGCACCCGTTCCCGGAGGAAGTCGGCGAGGCCGTCCCGGCGCCAGCCGAGCGGGTACGACAGGGTGCCGATGCCGGACTGCGTCACCCCGTCCGAACAGATGACGAGCCGGTCGCCGGCCGCCAGGGTCGTTTCGGCAATGCGGAGGTGGCGGTCCGGGAACCGTTTTCCCGTGAGGGTGCGGGCCGGCGGGTCGTCGACCGTGTCTCCCCGGAGGAGGACGAACTCCGGATTTCCTTCCTCGACAATCCGCACCATGCCTTCCGAGTCGCAGTCGACGATGGAGAAGGTGGCGTAACTGATTTTCCGCACCTGGCAGACGGGGAGGGATTCCATCATCACCTCGCACGATCGGAGAAGGTCTGTTCCGGCAGCGACAAAGCGGAGCGCCATGTGGGCTGTCATATTGGCGAGGATGTTCGCCTTGACGCCGCTCCCCAGCCCGTCCGACAACACGGCGATAAGCCGGCCCTCGTTGTCGAACCGCTTCGACACAAAGGCGTCGCCGCAAACGTTTTGGTTCCATTTGCGCCGAGCGTAATGGTGGACGTCGACAAACAGTTCGTCAGTCCCGGTCATGACTGGGTACCTCCGTCGCCATGCCGGTGTCGGCCGCCGGCCGGAGCGGTACCGCTTCTTGAATCCGGTTCGGCGTCCGGATCGGGAACGGGATCGCCGTCCGCATCGCCGTCCCCGAAGCCTTCGGCGATGGAACTGAGGAGGATTTCCGTATCCGCCATGTGTTCACCGAGGCGACAGGCGATTTCCTGGACTGTCGTGATGTTCCGGTTAATGACTTCCCGCGCCTTCCTGGCGATTTGGTCGCGGCGCATTTCCACCTGGGTGATGTCGTCGACGATGGCGCCGACAATCTTGTGGCGTTCAATAATGAACACGTTCAGGGAGATGAGCCGGTCGGCGATTTTCAGCCGTTCCCGGCGGATATCCTCCCCGGACCGGAGCGCCGCCCGGAGGAACTTGCCGATGGGGAGGATATCCTCTACCGCTTCCCCCTGGAGGCCGGGGTTGTCCGGGAACCGGGCCGCCGCCTCTTTTCCAGCGATGGCCGCGAACGGCAGGTTCGATTCAATAATGCGGAGATCACTGCCGACAATCACCACCCCGGACGGCATGCAGCGGAGGAGGGCGTTGGCCTTCCTTTGGGCAATGGAACGCATGTACGACGCGCACATCGATTCTTCCGCGTCCCCGGAAAGAAGCGCCCGCGCCAGGCTCCGGCAACTGTCATATCCGCAGGCGCTGCAATTGAGTTCATCCTCCGGCCTGACCTTACCGACCCGGGAGCGGGCCTCGAGGATGTCTTTCTCCGACCATTCCGGTTTTGGCGCCGCCAGCGGCTCGAAGCGGAGCGGCACCGTCAGCCCCGGCCGCGCCCCGGCCGGGCCGATTGTGGCGTATTCCCGCACCGACACGTACCCGTCTACCGGTCCCGGCGCCTGGCTGGAACAGGGCCCGTTGATACAGCCGCCCCGGCAGGCCAGGCCTTCAAGGAACAGCCCCGGTCCGACATCCGCCGGGGCAAGCCCGGTAAGGGCCATCTGGAGCCGTCCAAGGCCGGAAATGGCCTGGTTCCGCACCGACGGCGGGCAGCCGTAATGGACCATCGTCTCGACCATCCCGCCTTCGACCGGGTACAACGCTCCTTCGCCGCTGGCGCGGGGGACAAAGGCGTCGTCCGGACCCGGGTTGAACAGGACCGGCTTGATTCCTTCCACAGCGAGCCATTCGTCCAGCTCCGAAAAGGTGACGGCGATGTCGAGAAGGTCCGGGTTTTGATCGGCCTCGGTCTTCTTGGCCGCGCACGGACCGATGAAAACGATGGCGATGTCCTGGCCATAGTGGTCGCGGAGAAGGCGGCAGTGGGTGAGGGCGGGGGACGCGACCGGGGTGATGGCCCCGGCCAAT
>JAJBTL010000418.1:10446-11868 GCA_020860865.1 Planctomycetota bacterium
GGCCAATTCCGGGATGTGTTTTCGGACCAGATCGACCACCGCCGGGCAGGCGCTCGAAATGTGGAGTCCGGCGCTGTTCGCGGCCAGTTCACCCGCGAGGGCGGCCGAGACTTCCTGGGTGCCAAGGGCCGTTTCCGAGACGCCGGCGAAGCCGAGACGTTTCAGGGCGGCAATCAGTTGCCCCGGCTTGAGGTCGGGATAGACCGCCACCCAGGACGGCGCCAGGGAGGCGTAAACCGGTTTCCCGGACTGGAGAAGGAAGCGGACGCGGCCAATGTCGTTCCGGATGCGCTTGGCCCCGGACGGACAAATCCGCACGCAGCGGCCGCAGGCGACGCAGCGTTCGGATATGATATAGGCCCGCTCGTTCTCCACCCGAATCGCCTTGACCGGACATTCGCGGACGCACTTGTAACAGTCCTGGCAGAATGTCTCCTGGGTGTAGACGGGGAAAAAGCGTTCCATGAATGTCCTTTCATTCCGGCCGGGCCGGGGCGTCCTTCTGAAGATTGACGAGAATCTCCACCAGGGTGTTCGCGTCCATATTCTGGTACAGGGTGCCGTTGATGCTGATGTTCGGCCCCTCGGCGCAACGGTTGGTGCAGCGGAGGCCGGACAGGGCGACACTCTCCTGCCAGCCGTTATCCCGAATAAGCCGCTCCACCACCTCCAGTACTTCCCGGTTGCCCCGAGCGAAACAGGAACTGCCCATACATAACGCCACCGCAATCTTTTCCGCCATTCCCCAGCCCTCCACAACGCAAATCAAGGCGCACATACCCCTTATTCAATAAAAATATCTCTAATACTATTCCCTGTCAAGCACTGTCCCGCTCCCTCCGTCCCCAATTTGGTACCCTGAAACAATCCGCCCCGGATTGGGTCCAGGGCGGATTAAATGGTAATGGCTTGGAGGCGGTCCGCCTTAGCAGTGCCAGAACTCTCTGAAGACGGTTAAGAAACAACGTTAACCTTCCGGGATGCGTGCATGCCGGAAGGGCGGGGAATAGGGAGTCGTGAACCGCGCTCGCGATTATTCGATAGCGTCGCGGGCGGCATCGAGGGCGCGGTCGACAACGTCGGCGGCGGTGTCGAGGGCGTCGTTGGTGACGCGGCCGGCTTGGTTGAGGGCGCGGTTTGTGGTGACGCGGGCATCACGGGCGGCCTCGCGGGCGGTTTCCCGGGTGGCGACACCGGCGTCGGCGGCGCGATCAAGGGCGTGGTCGGCGGCAATTTCGGCTTCACGGAGGGCGCGGCGGCTGGCGCGGCCGGCTTCGTCCAGGGCGTTGTCGATGGAATCGCCTTCCACCGGGGCGCGGACAATGGGCGCGTTCGGGCGCGGCGTCGACCACAGATCGTCGGTTTGCGCCGGCTCAAGCGTCGTGCCGACGGCGGGGGCGAGGGGGGTGGTTTTGGTCGTGG
>JAJBTL010000418.1:11878-13147 GCA_020860865.1 Planctomycetota bacterium
GTCGGGACCGGAGCGGCGGCCGAGGCTGTGGCGACCGGGGCGTCGAGCATTGTTTGCCCGATGGCGGCGGCGGCGGCGCGGATGTCCGGGGTGACTTCGGCCAGGCTGGCGGCGGCGTTCGGCGCGGCGACGGTGACAACCGCATCGGCGGCGGCCGTGGCGGCGGAACGGGCCGGCGGCGGGGCATCGCCTATGGCTTGGGCCATGGCTTCTATACCCTTGTTGTTAATTGCCTGGAAATCCGAGTCGACGGCCGGACGCTCCGGGGCTGACGTCACCGTGGCGTTGCCGGCCCGGGGACGGTCGAGGGCATCGGAAATGGTTTTGGGCCGATTCGCATCGGCGGCGGTACGTGCTGAGAGGACACCGTCGGCGACGGTGTCCTCCTTTATAATGATCTTGGGACGGGCCGGGGCGGCTTCTGCGACAGCGGCGACAACATCATCGGCACCGGTTTTTGTATCGGTGATGGTTTCTGATTCGGCTTTGGAGACGAGGTGATCAGCCCGGGGGACGATGATTTCGACGCCGTCCTCCGCGATGATTGTGGACCGGCCGGTCACGGCGGCGGTGGCACCGGCGGCGGCGGCCGGGGCGAGAACGCCGTCGGCAACGACATTGCCATAGGTCGGCGCTTCACCGTTTTCGAGGTTGGCGGGGATGAACATTGAGGAACGGACAAACGTATTGAATTGGAGGGTGGTATTGACCGGACTGGTAATCTGCACATACAGGGCGTAGGTCTGACCGGCCTGCGGGGTGGCTTTGACATTCCGCAGGCGGAGAATGGCGGGCCGACCGGCCGGGAAGTAATTGGAATCGGCCTCGAGGCTGACGCAGACGCAGGAGGTGAACAGCCGGCCAATCCGGATGGCCTGGTTGCCGGGCCGGACGATTTCAAATAACTGGACCGGCGCCAGGTCTCCGGCTCCCTGGGGCATGGTGCCGACGGGCTGCAGGTGGAAGCCCTGGGATTGGGCGACGGCGTTCAGGCCGCGGGCCGACCGTGAGCGGGAGACAAGCTGTCCGGCATCGGCCGGAGCGGTGAGTGATACCACGACAATCGCCGCCAGGGTGGCGGTGAAAAGGGTGAGGGAACCGCGCATGATATGGGTCCTTTCGGGTACGACGTCAAGACGCCGCGGACAGCGTCCGCGTCTCTGTTTCCCCTGCACCCGAGGCGTGAACCGTGGGTAACGTTATCCGACACCGTTTATACGAGTCACGCGGCCGGACCATTGCTGCGCCCGGCGGCGGGATTTGAAAGGA
>JAJBTL010000285.1:0-6051 GCA_020860865.1 Planctomycetota bacterium
GGTGGGTCAGGGTTTTGAATTGCAAATGGCGTTTCCGGCCGCTATAAAGGATAGCGAAAGCCGCGTTTTTTTCAATGCGGCAGATACGTAGTGGACGGCGCGTCCAAATCCGGACAAGGCGTCCATGGGTGCCGGGGGAATCGGCGATAAGGCATTGTCAGAATATATGTGAAAGACGGATACCGCCCGGACTTTCCTTTGTGCCCGTTTTTGCCCATGTGACCGGGCGAATCCGGCTACCGGTCGAGCCCGCCTCTCTTCCCGTCTTCACGAAAATCGGACACATGCTCTCACGGGGTGAACCATGACCATATCCGCGTTTCTTCTTGGCTGCATTGCCGTTTTCAGTTTTCTCTGCATCGTCGTCGTGTTGTTTTTCGAGCGGACCAGTCCCGCATCCAGCCTGGTGTGGATTCTTGTTCTCGTGTTTTTGCCGGTGATCGGTTTCGTCTTCTACCTTTTTCTCGGTTCCGGCTTCCGCCTCAGTAAGCAAAAACGCTACCTGTTCAAGGCGGCCCGCGACAACCTGTACAATAACTACATAGTAAAACGGCTGAATTTTTCGCACTCCCGAATATTTACCGACGAAGAACAGGGCGCCGAACGGGTGGCGAACTACCTCCGCGGCCAAGCTGACGGCCCGGTGACGGACGATAACACCGTGGAAATATTCACCGACGGAAACGACATGTTTCCGCGCCTGTTCGAGGATGTCCGGAAGGCAAAACACCACGTACACGTCCTCTTTTACATTTTCCGGAACGACAACATTGGGAAGGAATTCCTCGCCATCCTGACGGAAAAGGCCCGGCAAGGCGTGGAGATCCGGCTCATCTACGCAGCATCGGCACCATGATGGCGTCGGACAAGCCGTTCCGGGAATTGATGGCCGCCGGCGGCGAAGTGGCCGCCTTTTCGCCGCTCTTTTCCAGCCTCAACTCGCATCTCCGCCTCAACTACCGGAACCATCGGAAAGTCGTGGTGGTGGACGGCACCGTCGGCTATGTCGGCGGCATGAACGTCGGCGACGAGTACCTGAGCCGCGATCCGAAGATGAGCCCGTGGCGAGACACCCATGTCAGACTGGCCGGTTCGTCCGTGTGGTTCATGCAGGAGCGGTTCTTCATGGACTGGGCCTACGCGACCAGCACCGATCCAGAGCAGGTCGACGTCAGCCTCTATTTTCCCGAGTCTGTCGGTAATGGGGACATTCCCGTCCAGATAGTCTCCAGTGGGCCGGACACCTATGAAAGCCCGATTAAATCCGCCATGCTCGGCATGATCTACGCGGCGCGGAAAACCGTCTACATCCAGACCCCCTACTTCGCCCCGGACGAAAGTTTCGCCGACGCACTCCGCATTGCCGCCCATTCCGGTGTCGACGTCAGACTGATGATTTCCAGCCTGAGCGACTACCGAATTGTCCAGTGCGCCACCCTGGGCTACGCCCGCGATATGCAACGGTACGGGGTGAAGATTTTTTCCTACGAGGGATTTATCCACTCCAAAACAGTCGTTGTGGACGGGAAAGTTGCTACCATCGGAACAACCAATATCACCAACCGCAGCTTTACCCTTGATTTCGAAATTAATGCATTCTTTTACAGCCCGGAAATCGGCCGCCAGTGCGAGGAAATTTTCCTCAAGGATCAGATAAACAGCGTCCTCGTGCCAGAGGAGTTTTTCAAGAAAAAGGGCCTGGTAACACGGGCCACATACAACTTTGCCCGCATGTTCGCACCGATGATGTGATGCCGCGTATCCCATGAGGGATTGAAAACACGATTGCCGTTGTGAGATTGGTGAAATGGATTGACCTACCCTTTGATACGGTTATAATCCTGACATGGACGAAAATAATCCTCAACCCGTTCCTGCCGGCCGAGGGGTCCATAAGCGAACGGTTGAGACACGCACCTATATCTACAACTCGGGTGATCTGCAGCAATTATTCGCCAAGATCATCGAGTCCCTGGGGTCCGAGGACGAGTCTTCGGTCCTCATCGAAAACATTCTCACGGCGGTTTGCCGCCATTTCAAATTCGGTTGCGGATTTGTCTACGAAGCGGATCACACCCACACCTTCTACCTAAAGGAACAATACGCCGCGTATCAGTTGAAAGGGCTGCCGACCTCGTTTGAACTGGAACGGCATCTTACCATCGACGAGATGGAACGGCTTATCTGTAATTCCGTCTTTTATCACCACAGCGATGAAGATGGCAAGGTCGGTCTCGGCCGCAGTAACACTACGCGGATTTTCAACTCGAACACCCTCATGCTCGTGCCCGCTTTCGGCAAGGACGACAGCCCCATCGGTCTCGTCGGCATGATGGACAGGAGGCGGAACATCTTCCTGGACGAACAGGGCGTCAAGGCGGCGCAGATAGTTCTGAACCTTCTCGCCAACCATATCAAGCTCCGCTACTACCAGAGGAACCTTGAATTTGCCGAGAAATCCCTTGTCAATCTTCTCGACAACACAGGGATTGACATCTACGTCAACGACTTCTACACCCACGAAATCCTTTATGTCAATAAATCCATGGCGGCGCCCTACGGCGGCCGCGAGGCGATAATTGGCAAGAAATGCTGGTCGGCCTTGTACGAGGATAAGACCGGTCAGTGCGACTATTGTCCGCAGAAAAAACTTATCGACCAGAACGGTAACCCGACGAAGATCTACTCGTGGGATTACCAGCGGCCATTCGACGGCTCCTGGTTCCGCGTTCTCTCGGCGGCGTTCCAATGGACTGACGGCCGGTTGGCCCATGTGGTGAGTTCGGTGGACATCACCGAGAACAAGCGGAACGAAGCGACCATCGCCATGATGGCGAACTACGACGCCCTGCCCAACCTGCCCAACCGCCGAAAGCTGATGCAGGACTGCGCCGATTACATCAAGGCCGATCGCGATCACGACCACACGTCCTATATCCTGTTTTTCGATCTGGACGACTTTAAAAAGCTCAACGACGGCGTTGGCCACCAGGCCGGCGACGAACTCCTTCGCGCCATCGGCGCCGCCATGCAGGCCAGCGATCTTACCCGGAACCGCGCCTACCGCTACGGCGGCGACGAATTTATCATCCTCCTGGACAAGTGCACGAGGGACGAGGCGACGGCGGTGGTGAAATTCCTTCTCAAGCGTTTCAACGAACCATGGAATCTTACCGAGATCGACCAGATTTGCCGCGCCAGTATCGGCGTCGCCTCATACCCGGAGGACGGGACGACGGCGGATGAACTCCTCCACAAGGCCGACATGATGATGTACAAGGCCAAACAGCTCGGCCGTGGCATTGCCTGTTTTTCCGATGGTGAAGTCCTGTCGGCATAACGCCGGACAGTACGCCCTCCCCTGCCCCCAAAACCGACCGGATTGCCCTCATCCCCTATCCGGTTGGTTTACACGATATTCCGAGAAGAGTGCCGCCGTCGACGATGACAGCGATGAAGTGAAGGGCGCGATGACCCTCGCTTTATCAAGTATACTGGATGGTAGAGATTGAAAACCACGGCGCACGGAACCGCCGGATTACCGCAGGAGCCAGCCAATGGAAATCGTCCACGACCGGGATAACCACAAATTCGACGCCATCGCCCAGGACGGCAGCATTATCGGTGAGATAGCCTATGCCGTCGAGAACGGCGATATGCTGGCCACCCACACCCGGGTATCCCAACCGTACCGAGGCCAGGGCCTGGCCGAGGATCTTCTGTCCAGCCTCGTCTCGTATGCGGATGAGGAAGGCATGAAAATTGTCCCGCTATGTTCTTATGTCATTGCCGCTTTTGAGAAACAGCCGGCCAAATACGCCCACGTTGTCAAAGCCGAACGCGCCGAAATTTGAGGTGACATCGCGCATCTATGACCGGAGGAATTTCTGAAATTCCTTCGGTATCGGCGCCGTAATCGTTACCTCCCTGCCGTCTACCGGGTGATAGATGCGCAACCGTTCGGCATGCAGGGCCAAACGCGGCGCCTTACTTTTGCCGTAGCGGATATCCCCGACAATCGGGCAGCCAATATGGGCCAGATGCACCCGAATCTGGTGTTTCCGACCCGTCCCCAATTGCACCTGAAGAAGCGCCCGCCCGCCTTTCTGCCGCACCACCCGGTAATAGGTCAAGGCCGGCGTCCCGTCCCCCCGCGTCGACACCCGGACAAACAACCCCTTGTCTTCCCATAATGGCGCGTCAATGGTTCCCTCCGGCTCTTCCGGAATACCATCCACCACCGCCGCATACGTCTTTTCAAACGTCGTCCATTTAGCCGCCAGCGCCCGCTTGGTCGCCAGGCTTCGGGCGAGGAGGAGGACGCCGGAGGCTTCCCTGTCCAGGCGGTGGGCGGCATGGAGTTCCCGGTCGGCTTGCTGGTCAAGGCCCATCAGCCATTCCCGCATGACGCGGATGGCGGTGAGGTTCCTTTCCCGCTCGCTGGCGACGGAAAGGAGGCCGAACGGTTTGTCCACGGCGATAAGGCTGTCGTCCGCGTACAGTATCGGCAGCGGCGATTCGCCAAGCCCTATCGGCAGGTACGATTCGGCCCGGGCCGGAACGGCGAGGATTTCCACCGCGTCACCCGCCTCCAGCCGTTCGGCGCCGGAGCGGATTGGTTTCCCGTTGACCAGGACGAGATCGTTCTTGAGACGTTGTTTAATTGTCGGAGTTTTCCACCCGGGTAGTTTTTTCTTAAGAAACGTTAGGAGCGCGGCGGGATTCGACGCAATGAAACGGGGCATGAACTTTTCCTTTTTACTATCAATCGAAAGGGTCAAACTTTCAGTTTCTTGACCTTGTAGCGGATGCTGCGAAAACTGATGCCGAGAAGGTCGGCGGCCTGGGTCAGGTTGTTCCCGGTCAATTCCAGGGCGCGGCGGATATACTCGGCTTCGGTGTCACTGAGGTGCTTGTCCAAGTCGAAACCGGGCGGAATGGCCAGCGCCTCCTCGGATGCCGCTGTCCGCGTAGCCGGAGCGGAATGGCGCGGCGTCCAGTTCGGGAATATATCTGTAAAATGGATAGTCTCCGTCCGGGCCAGCACCGCCGCCCGCTGCACCGCATTCTGCAGTTCCCTGACATTCCCCGGCCAGTCGTAGGAGAGCATGGCGTCCATCGCCGCCAGCTCGAAACCGGTAAGCCGTTTGTCCAACCGGCGAGAATATTCGCAGAGGAAATAACCGGCCAGGAGCGGAATGTCGTCCTTCCGATCCCGAAGGGGCGGAACGTGAATCGGGATGACATTCAGGCGGTAATACAGGTCCTGGCGAAACAAACCGGAGTCGACCATCTCGAGGAGGTCGCGGTTGGTGGCGCAGATGAAGCGGACGTCGGAACTGCGGCTTTCCTCTCCCCCCACCGGATAATACGTGCGCGTCTCGAGGACGCGAAGCAGCCGGACCTGGGTGGACAAGGTCATTTCCCCCACTTCGTCGAGGAAAAACGTGCCGCCGTCGGCCAGTCCAATCAGGCCGCGCTTCTCCGCCACCGCGCCCGTGAAAGCGCCCCGGACGTGGCCGAACAATTCGCTCTCCAGTAACGTCTCGGAAAAGCCGCCGCAATTCACAGCGACGAACGGCCCTTCCCGGCGAGGACTGCGGCTGTGAAGAAGAGCGGCGACAAGTTCCTTTCCGGTGCCGCTTTCCCCGGAGATGCAGACGGTGGAGTCGTTCCCCGAAACCTGTTCCACCACCGACCGCACCGCCTGCATGGCCGGCGAGTTCCCGATAAGGCGGCTGTCGCTTTCGCCGTCCGCCAGGCCGTTTCGGCGGTGGAGGATGGCGCGGCGGGCCAGTTGACGGAGTTCATCGTTATCGAACGGTTTTTTTCAGGTAATCGAAGGCGCCCCGGCGCATCGCCTCGACCGCGACGTCCCAGCTTGAAAACGCCGTCATCACCACCACCGGCACCGTTTCGTCCTGCGACCGGAGGCGGCTCAGGAGATCGAGACCGCTCATCCCCGGCATGCGGATATCCTGAATAACGAGATCGTACCTGCCGGCCGAAAAGGACGCAAGCGCTTCGTCCCCGTTGGCGGCGGTGTCGACG